>JAQYVQ010000573.1 GCA_030145435.1 Syntrophobacteria bacterium
GGCTCTTTCCATTTCTCTGAGCTTTCGCCAGAGGGTCGTGCGGCTCATGCCCAGCATCTTGGCTGCCCGGGTCTTGTTGCCCTCGCACTGACTCAGGGTCTCCCGGATCTTTACGGCCTGGTCCCAGTCCATCGGCTCATCCCGGGAAGGGGGCACCGGTTCCCGCGAGGGAGCCGTGTGCAGGGCCGGTTCCCGCACCTCCCGAGGAAGGATCGAGGCGTCGATCATTCCGCCCGTCGAACACACAACCGACCTTTCGACCGCGTTCTCCAGTTCGCGGACGTTTCCGGGCCAGTCATAGTCCATGATGGCGGCCATTGCCTGAGGCGAGAAGATCGGCTTTTTTCCGCTTCTTGTCGGGTACTTCTTCACTACCTTTTCGAGGCAATGATCAATCAGCAGGGGAATGTCCTCCTTCCGCTCGCGGAGAGGGGGCAGATGGACGGGCACGACGCAGAGGCGGTAGTAGAGATCTTCCCGGAATCGCCCTGCCTCTGCCTCTGCCTTCAAGTCCTTGTTCGTAGCCGCCAGGATCCGGACGTCCACCTTCTCCACGGACGTCCCCCCCAGGGGCTCGATCTCGAGGTCCTGCACGACACGGAGGAGCTTGGCCTGGAAGGCTGCCGAGGTCTCTGCGACCTCGTCCAGGAAGAGGGTCCCTCCGTCTGCGAGCTTGAACTTGCCCGGCTTGCGCCGTGTGGCCCCTGTGAAGGCCCCTTTTTCGTAACCGAAAAGCTCGCTCTCCAGCAACGGGTCCGGCAAGGCCGCGCAGTTGATCTTCATGAAGGGCTTGTCTTTTCGCGGACTGTGGTAGTGGAGCGCCCGGGCGACGAGTTCCTTGCCCGTGCCGCTCTCCCCCTGGATCAGGACACTCGTGTCCGTGTCCGACAGCCTCTCCGTCAGATCGAAGATCTCCTGCATCCGGGGACCCGTACCGATGATGTTCGCAAAGCTGTAACGGTCCTCCAGCTCTCTTTTCAGGCACTCGAGTTCACGAAGGTCCCGGACGATGCCCATCAGGCCGATCACCTCCCCGTCAGGGCTCTTCAGGGGGATCGTGTTCAGCAGGACGGGGATCGAATCCCCCCCGGTGGTGAGGATCTCGAAGCGCTCGTCCCGAAGGGGCGACATCCTTTGAAGCCCTTCGGGAAACAGATCGAGCGAGGACTTGTCGGGGGAGGACGAGGAAAGGATCTCTGTGTAGCTTCGACCCAGAAGATCCCTTTCCGTACAACCGGCCAACTCCCCCAGCCGCGGGCTGAGGCTTCGTAAACGGCCGTCGCCGCCCAGCGTGAAGACGCCGTCTTCAATGCTGTTGATCAGGGTTTGAATCCGTTCTTTTTCTTTCGAATAGAGCGTCAATAGCTCGGTCTGCTGATCGATCATCTCACGAACCTGGCCCATTTCGCGAAAGTGCTCTATGTACCCGACAGGGTTGTCCTGGTGATCGACGACGACCGCGGTGTGCATGCAGCAGGCAATGATCTCTCCCGCGTGGGTCAGGAAGTCTATGTTGAAGTTCTCCATGAACCTGGTCCCCGTGTGATGCAGGCAATGGTCGCGCTTGTCTCTGCAGACGTCGCTTCGGAGGATGTCACAGCAGGGCCGTCCGATCGCTTCGGATTCGGAGATTCGCAACAACTCCTCTGCACATCGATTCATCAGCCGGACGTTCTTGTCCATGTCGATCACGACGATGCCGTCCTGGATCATGTTCACGAGGGGGTCGGAGCGCATCTGCTCCAGGAAGACATCCAGGGAATCGACGGTTCCGAGGACCTGCTCACAGACAACGTCTTGTTGACTCACTTGCGTGCACTCCTTCGACTGGCAGTGGTGATGAAGTGGCCGTGAGGTCCAGCAATAGAATATAATACTTTCTACATTATCTATAGATGATTTAAAGATCAATTCTTCGCCATAGGTTTCGGCCAGACCGGACAATTCGGGACAAGAATCATGAAATCAGTGAGTCGCCCGCTGTAGAACCCGAAGAAGGTCGGAGGACCACCCCTGTGACGTTTTTCAGCCCCCGTGCATCCAAAGCCCGAGATCGTATATAAATTCTGAAACCAGGAGAAGGGAAGAGACGATGGAAAAAACTTCATTGAAATCGGTGATGTTTGTTGCTGTGGGCATCCTCTTTGCGGTTTCGGCATCCGTGCTCATCACGGGATGTCCGGGACAAGAAGAGCCGAAGGCCTCCGGCGAATCCTCCCTCGAAATGTCAAAGGAGGCCCTCAATGGAAGGCTGGGGGATCCTGAGTTGATCGTGATCGACGTGAGGATGGCGAAGGCCTGGGAGGACTGCGACTCCAAGATCACGG
>JAQYVQ010000620.1 GCA_030145435.1 Syntrophobacteria bacterium
CGAAGAGTCCCGGTAAGAGGCGGTTCACCGGAAGCTCCATCTCCATCAGCACACCCGCGAACCCGAAACCGTGCACCAGGCCAAAGGCGAATGCCACGGCTGCTCGCAACCGTTCGGGGCGCCGGGATCTCGCCAGCAGAAGAAAGTGGCACGCAGAGAACAGGGCCATGCCGACCCAGGCCGCAGGAAGAAGGGCGCCGGAGCCGGCCATGGAGAAAGCCAGGCAGGCGACCAGAAAGCCGACAAATAGCGTGGGGATCAGCCGGCCCCTGCTACCCAGGAGCCAGTTGTTCTCTGCGGCCACCAGGGCGATGGAGAAGCCGATGAGGATCTCCACGGCATAGGACTCCGGCCTGAACACGCCCAGAACGGCAAGGCCCAGGGTCAGGCTGTGGGCCAGGGTGAATCCGGTGACCAGGGTAACGACCTCTCGAAGCGAGGCCGCCAGGAGAAGAAGAGCGAAGACAAAGGCGAGATGATCCCAGCCGCCGGAAATGTGTTCGACCCCCAGCCGGATGTAACCCCATACGGAAGTGCCCCTCGCCTTTGCCCGCGTATTGTCTGTGAGGTCCCATCGCGCGTCCTGGCCTGTCACGAGCACACGTTCCAGTACGTCCGCCTCCTGTGCATAAACAGCGGAGTGCAGTCGTGCGAAGTGCGTGTGGCCCACGTAGATTCCGTTGAACAGATCGCTCCGGATCGAAGGCACGCCGGGGGTCGGGCAATGAATCTCCCAACGGAAAACGGCCCAGCCCTTGGGTGCGTTCGGAACCCGTCTGGCCTCCCCGGCCAGACAGGACTCATCCCCCGTGTATAGCCCGAGGGCTCCCGGGAGATAGCTGACCCATGGGAACTCGGCGGGTAGACGGGTGAGTTCCAGCCGTTTGATCCGAAATTCCACCCGCGCACCTTCCGGGTCGGCGTGCCAGGTCGAATAGGAAATGCTCCGGTAATGGGGCAGGGCATCTTCCGGGGCAAGCAGAAGAGCGGCGGCAACGAACAGGACGGCGACCCAGATCGATTTCATGACGATTCCGGCAGAGGCAGCCGGATCTCGGCACGGTTGCGAAGCATGTTCAGATAAGCCTTCAGTTGCTCGTCCCCGGCGCGCTTTCGCATCTCGGCGCGAACCTGAAGTTCTACGGTAGAGAGAGACGGCGAGAAGGGTGGGGTTCGGGCGACCATTTGAAGAACAAAGTAGGCGGAAGCGACGCGAATCGGGTCACTGACCTCACCGGCGTTCAAGCCAAGGGCCGCCTTGGTCGGGGTGGGGCCAAGATACTCGCGGACCTTGGCGGGCGGAAGCAACCCCTCCGGCATCGAAGGGCTCGGTGAGGCACTGAGTATTTCGGCAACCGCCTCGATGTTTTCACCCTGCCTCAAACGGGCCGATGCCTCCCTGGCCGACACAAGAGCTTCCGGATCACTACGGTCGTTGCTTGCCGAAAAGCGAATGGATCGAACCGACATGCGGCCGGCACCGGAGAAGAAGTCACGGTTTTTCAGAAAGAACGCCTCCACTTCCTCATCGCTGAACGCCTGCTGGTCCACCCCCGTGACGATCGTCTCGATCATGGCGCTAACCAGCCGGTTTCGAATGCTCTTGTCCTTCACGGCCAGGTCCAATTCCACGGCTCGTTGGACGAGTAACTCCTCTTCGATCAAGCGATCGAGGACGTGGTTCCGTTCGGCCTGTCCGATGGGACTATTGCTGTCTGCAGCCAGGGCCCTGACCGTGCTCTCGAAGCTCTCCTCTGAGATCTCCCTGTCGTTTACGACGGCTGCTACACCTTCAGGCAGGGCCCCCCGGCTGCTGGAGCCCGGTTGCAGGATGCTGCTCAGGGCCAGGGCGAGTCCCAGAACCATGCCCAGGGCCAGGAGGAATTGTGACCGTTTCGAGTGGGGTTTCATATCGGATCGGCTCCCTGGGGAAGATTCTAATGACAGGCCCGGTTCACCGTCAAGGCACGTGGATGATTCCTAGTAAAGAGGCTCGGTTTTTGATAAGCTGATTGGCACCCCACATGACCTGACAAAGGGAGGAAGCTATGAAGGTAATGGCCATCAACTCGAGTGCCCGGGTCGGGAAAGAGAGCAAGACGGAAATCGTACTGGATCATCTCGTCAAGGGGATGCGAGAGGCCGGCGCTGAAGTCGATGTCGTGAACCTGCAGAAGAAGAAGATCAACTACTGCATCGGCTGCTTCACGTGTTGGTGCAAGACCCCGGGCCAGTGCATTCACAAGGACGACATGTCCAAAGAACTTTTTCCCAAATACGTGGAATCCGACCTTATTGTGATGGCCACACCGCTTTACCATTACACGGTGAATGCTCTTCTAAAGACCTTTATCGAGCGTACCCTGCCCGTTGCCGAACCCTTCCTGGAACTGCGTGACGGGGTTACACGCCATCCCCGGCGTCATCCCCAGAAACCTGTGGTGGCTGTCTCGGTTGCGGGTTTCCCCGAGTACTCGGTCTTTGACGAACTCAGCTCGTACATGAACTACCTCTTCAAGGACAAATTGGTGGCGGAAATCTACCGGACTTCCTCTGAGATCATGAGCGTCATGATGAAGGAAGGGAAGGTGAAGGATTCGCTCGAGGCAACGGTCCAGGGAGGACGGGAACTGGTCGAGTCCATGAAGATATCGGATGAGACGATGCAGAGGATCAACCAGCCGGTATCGGACTTCGAGACCATGGCTCCCATGGCCAACCTGTACTGGCAAACCTGTATCGACGAGAAGGTGACCCCCTTGGAGTTCAAGCAGAAGGGGTTGGCACCCCGGCCCAACTCGATCGAAACCTATGCCGCCATGATGCAACTGGGTTTCAACAAGGAGAAGGCGGGAGACACCCGGGCCATCATGCAGTTCCTCTTCTCCGGGAGCGTGCAGGGGGACTGCTATTTCAAGATTGAGCCCGGCCAATTCGATGTCGTCACAGGAAAGGCCGACAGGCCCGACCTGACGATCTCTGCCCCCTTCGAAATCTGGATGGACATCCTGACCGGAAAGGCGGACGGTCAACAGATGTTTGTGGAACAGAAGTACACGGCTGAAGGTGACGTGTCTTTGCTCATGAGAATGAACGAGTTTTTCGGGGAGTGATATGACGACTCAGAAGAAGTTCGACTACGATGCGATCATCATCGGCTCCGGAATCGGCGGGCTGATCACGGGCGCCTACCTGGCCGAACAGGGTGTCAAGGTGCTCGTCTGCGAACAGCACAAACAGCCGGGCGGCAATTTTACCTCCTTCAAACGGAAGGGGTACACCTTTGACGGCGGGATTCAGGGTTGTGAGGACGGCGGGGTCTTCTTTCACCTGTTCCGCAAATTCGGCCTTCTCGATCGGCTGGAGTTCAAGAAGAGCCACTTCGCCATCGCGTCCCCTGATTTCTTCCTTCGTGCCGATTCCGTGGCCGATGTGGGGGCCTTCTACCGTAAGCTGAAGAACGTCTACCCCCACGAATCAGACGGGATCGAACGGATCACAAGAGACGCGCAAGCCTGTTGCGATTTCATGTTCGCCTTCCAGAAGATGCCGAATGCCATGTACATCCCATGGAAGGAGGCCATGGTAGGGTTTCCCGGCTGGTATCGGGAGCATTCCGCTGCTGTGAAATACGTCCCGGAGTTCTTCCGCAATCTGACAATTATTATGGAGGACTACTTCAAACAGCACGTGAGCGATCCGGACCTGTACAGATTTCTGTGCCAGATGAGCTATTCGGGCAGCCCCGCATCCTTCGGGCTCCTCTTCTTCACGTTCCTGATGGATTACTACCACCCCATGGGAGGGGTCCAGGTCATACCGGATGCCCTGGCAGAATACATCACGGAACACGGCGGCGAAATGAAGTACAGGACCCTGGTGGATGAGATCATCATGGAGGGAGACAAGGCACAGGGCATCCGAACCGGGGCCGGCGAAATCTACCGTGCGCCTTTCATCATCTCCAACGGGGACGCGCGCCGAACCTATCTGGAGATGCTCCCCCCGGATGTGGTTCCGGAATCTTACAAGCAGGAATTGCGACAGAGCACGGTGAGCGAGTCGTTCTTCACCCTCTTTCTCGGCGTGGACATCCCGCCGGAAGAGATCCCTACCCGCGGAGCCTCGCACCTGCTCTTCTTCCCGGACTACAAGGGGGTTGACCCCGAAGAATACAAAGGCCCGGGTGATGGTGATGTCTATGCCCGCGCCCCCATCGACATCAACGTGAACTCCATCCACGACCCATCCCTTGCGCCCAAGGGGAAGTCCACGGTCGTCATTCAGACCGGGGCGTTTGCCGAGTTCGCCGACAACTGGGGCACGAAGGACGGAAAGCGCACGAAGAAGTACAAGGCCTTGAAGGAGAAGGTGGCGGATCGATTGATCGCAACGGCTGAAAATGTCATCCCCGGGCTCTCGGAACGGATCGAAGTGAAGTTCAGTGGAACGCCCTACACCTTTGAGCGGTACACCCTGAATTCAGGAGGGGCTTCCGCCGGCTGGACCTTCCACCCGCAGAAAGCCATGAACTCCGGGCTGAAGTTCCTTACCGGGTTCAACCCGCCCATCAAGAATCTCTTTCAGGTGGGTCACTGGGCCATGTCCCCCGGAGGTGCTCCTTCAGGGGCCATCACCGGAAGAATCGTCAGCGAGATCGTGAAACGACGCCTCGAATGGGGCTTCTAGGGAAGGGGTTTCGTTCTCAGAACCAGGTCACATCCGGTTGTTTGCGTTTCACGAGCCGGTTGTATTGCACGTCCTGGTAGCCGAGGGTCATGGCGCCGTAACACTTCTGGCTCCGGGGAATGCCAAACCACTTTCGGATCTTGGGATTGTTGTTGACAGTCGTCTGGATGAACCCGTTGAAACAGCAGCCAACGCCGATCGTGTGCGCCTTGAGTGAACAGTTGTACAGGGCCGCGGCACACGAGAAACCTGTCGTCTCGTCCCACCTGTCACCGCACACGAGCATGATCGCAGGGGCGTCGAAGAAGAGCCTGTCTTCACCCCTGCTCTGTCGCTCGTAAAAGAGCTTCATTCCAGGACCGTACTGGTTCTTGAGCTTGTCTACGAGGGCGTCTCCCAAGAGGTAAGAGGCAAAGGGCAGAGAAGCCGTCTTTGCTGCCGTGGCAAACAACTTCATGACAGCCGGCACGGTTATCTCCCGCAGTTCGGCGATCTTTTTGGGATCCGTGACGACCATGTAACGAATGTTCTGGGAGTTGGACCCGGTGGCGGTATACCTTCCAGCCTCGATGATCGTATGGAGATCCTTCTTTGTCAGCGGCTTGCGCTTGTAGCGACGTACCGAGCGGCGTGAACGGAGAAGCAGTTGCAGCGAGCGCGGAGAGGGGAGGGCGTCCGGGCCGAGAGCGGAGAGCTTCTTCGTTTCGGCCGAAGAAACAACAATCGCATTCGAGGGACACATGGAACCGCAATGGCCGCATTGGATACAGTATTGCGTTTTGACGGCAGCGATCCGCTTGTTGTGTATCTCGAATACGTTCGCGGGGCAGACGGTGAGGCAAAGACCACACCGGGTGCATTTGCGTTGAATGACCCTGGGTGGGGGGGACCCCGGAAATGTACTCTTCATCTGTTGTGATGCAGGTCTGGTGGTCATCTGTCTGGCTCCGTGTCGGGTGGCTGTCTCTGGATTCGTGATGGAAAAATCAAGAAGACCATAGCAGAGTCAGGATTGATTTCCAATTCGCTCAGGGGTTTAATGGAATAAGACTACATCTTCCGAAGGAGGACAAGGTATGAAGAAGGAACTGTGTGACCGTCTCGTCGATGCTCTGCTCTTGAGGGGGGGCGCCATTCTCCCGCAAAAGAGCAAGGCCACCTATGATCTTCTCGAGGAGCTCTTTGCCCCGGAAGAAGCGGAGCTTGCCTGCACAATGCCCCTCGACCTACAAACGGCGGAGAAGATAGCAGAGAACGCGGGAAGAAGTGTGGACGAATCGACCGCCATCCTCGAAAGTATGGCCGACAAGGGCCTGGTCTTTGCCATTGACAAGGGCGGGCCCACGCTCTACAGACTGATGCCCCTGGCCCCGGGAATCTATGAGTACCAGTTCATGGCCGGGGAGGTGAGCGAGCGGGCGAAGAAGCTGGCTCGGCTCTTTGACGAGGTCACGCCGGTTTCTGGTAACGAATCCGCCTCTTTCAATGCACCACGCTTTCCCTTCTCCCGGGTGCTTCCGATTGAGAAGGAACTGGAGAGTGAATTGAACGTTCAGCCCTACGAGAAGATCTCAGAGTACCTCAAGAACGCGCAACACATCGCGGTTTCTACGTGCTACTGCAGACACCACGCAGAGTTGATGGGCAAACCCTGTGACAAGCCGAAAGAAGTCTGCATGAGCGTCGGCCCTGGCGCCAAGTTTGCTGCAGAAAGGGGCTTTGGTCGATTGATCTCAACAGAGGAGGCGCTCCGTATTCTGGAAGTGAGCGAAGAGGCGGGCCTGGTTCATTGCACGAGCAACACGAGCAAGTACATCGACTTTATCTGCAATTGCTGCATTTGCCACTGTGCGATCCTGCACCAGCACAAAGACCTGCGGAAGGTCAATCTCGGACAACCTTCGAACTACGTGGTGGTGGTGGACCCGGGACGCTGCGATCTGTGTGAGACTTGTATCGACAGATGCCCTATGGACGCTTTGTCGATAAGCGACAACAGAATCGAACGGGATGACCATCTATGCATTGGCTGTGGCTTGTGCGTATCTACCTGCCCATCCGAAGCGCTGAGAATGGTGGCTCGAGAAGAGCATCAGACACCTCCAAAGGGCCAGCGAGAACTTTTTGCAGCCATGGCGGCTTCCCTTCTTGACAAACCAGAATAGCCAGATGACTCAAGATTATTTCGGTAGCAATAACGCTTTGAGAATCCGCCTCTTGATGAATGACGGCAGGGAGAGCATAAAGAGCAATTGTCCCACACCTTTTGTGTCGTTATGCAGTTTCTTTCTCTTGGAAGCCCTCCACACAACCTCCGACACATCCTCCGGTTTCAGTTTGACGCCCATTCTTTCAACGCTTTCGGCGTTAACATTTCTCTGCAGCAACGGAGTGTCCACATAGGGAGCACGTACGTCACTCACATGGATATCATATCGTTCAAATTCCAGATTAAGTGATTCTGTCAAAGAAGAGACGGCGGCTTTGGTTGCAGAATACACAGCCAACTCAGCTGTGCCATACAATGAGGAGGCAGAGGACATGTTGATGATTCGAGCCCCCTCGGTTCGTTTCAACAGCTCGAAGCTTGCGTTTATGCAATTCAGTACGCCCTTGAGGTTGACATCAACAATCAGATACTGCTCTTCAAGAGGGAGCTTCGCATGGGGACCCATTCGCAGTATTCCGGCACAGTTGAAGAGAACATCCACTTCCCCGCCTGTGAAGCTGGAGAAGTGTTCGACGGCCTCCCGAACGCTTCCGAAATCCGCAACATCCATTTTCCGGAAGCAGGAATTGTCCCCGCCCAGCTCTTCACCAAGAGAAGCCAACCCTTCCTCGTCTGTGTCATAGGCACCGACAAACCATCCCTTGCTTGCGAAAAGCACTGCCGTCGATCGTCCTATTCCTGAGGCAGCACCCGTAATGAAGATGGTCTCTCTCCTGGTCAAGTTTCACCTCCAGACTTGGGATGTGGTTTGTATTGGGGATCCTGTTTCGTTCCAACATACCATACCTGACGCATTTTTCACGCGGAAGAAGACCGGGCAAGAAGGCTTGTGCTATTCCTGCCAAAATGGTAATTTAAGATGGATTGACCAAACTGGCTTTCCAAGAGACTTGAACGGGGCAACAAGAAACCTTCGGAGACAAAGAGATGCCAACAGAGGAAGCGAACAGGTTCACATCCCTGGCAGATTTTAGGTCAAAGTTCTACAGCTTGTTCACAGGTCCGACTTTCTATTCAGCGTTCACGAAACTGGACGACAAGTTGAGAAAGAAGATAATGATTACCGTTTCCATTGCCAATAACTGTACGGAGTGAACCACGCATCATGCAGCCGCAGGTCTGCGGCTTGGACTTACGGATACGGAAATTGAAAAGCTGATCGAGGTGAAGAAGTCAGACTTCGAGTACAGGGAATGGCTGGTCCTGAAATATGCGCAAGACTGGGCATTGCTGAACGGAGCGGAACCCGAAAGCGACTCTGTGGCTGATTATCAAAGCCACTATCCGAGAGAGCAAAGAGAGTATATTCAAAAGATCATGCGAATGATGAGGTTTACCAATAGTCTCGGCAATACACTTTCGCGCAAGTCATCGAGTTGCGAGATCGAAGGAAGCTCCGCTGCCTGCATCATTCAAAACAGAGAATACTCTGGAAAAAAGGAAGCCGGAAAAGATGACAAGGACCACGATCACATTGTTGCGCACCCCCCAGTGCTTTTTGTGATTGTCCTGGTCGTGGGGTTCCTCCTTCACAAGTTGTACCCCCTTGCCATCATGGCGGATCCTGGTACTTTATCAATGGTGTTGGCAAACGCTCTATTCGTAGTTTCAGGTGTTGTCATGGTGACAACAACGCGCCTGATGCTACGCAAGAAGACAGATCCACGGCCTGATAGGCCGACATCAACGATTGTCAGCGAAGGTTTCTTCCGGTACTCGAGAAATCCGTTGTACCTTTCGCTTATGCTGATTTACAGTGGAATTGCAGTCTATGCAAATTCATTGTGGTTAGTCTTCTTGCTTCCTGTACTTTTTTTCGCTCTTGAGCGTGGTGTTGTGCTCCGTGAGGAGAAATGTCTTGAAGGCAAATTCGGAGATGAGTACCTGGAATACAAGAACAAGGTGAGACGCTGGATATAGAGTGAGGGCCGGAACCCTTGCGATTTTCCTTTAGGGGGAACCATGATTGCCAAGACCCATCGTGATCTTGTGAAGAGAATGAGCAAGAATGTAATGAAACCATTGGTCAATGATGTGTTCCTGGAGTTGATGGCCACCCTCTTTACCGAGGAAGAAGCCCAAATACTGAGTCAAATGCCCATGCTGCCGGCCACGGCCGGGAAGATTGCTGAGCGAGCACACCGGCCGGAGCACGAGGTTCGGCCCATTCTGGACAAGATGGGAGAAGAGGGACGGATTCTTGCCGGGGGGGAACCGGAGAAAAAATATATGCTCCTGGGCCTTTTGCCCGGGATTTTCGAACTCTATACGACAATGGGACCGGATGATGACAGGAAACGCCGCTATGCAGAACTTTTTGAAGAATATCATAATGCGGAACTGTCCGCCAAACTGGCTAAACCCGACGTAAGGATGCTCAGGATTATTCCGATTCAACAGAGCCTCACCAGCAAAGCCGGGGTAATGCATTCAGACTATTTCCGTGAAGTGATTGATCGTCACGACGCGTGGGCAGTGGCGGACTGCGGATGTAAGAAACAGAAGGAACTGATCGATAAGCGTTGTGATAAGCCAATGGAAGTCTGCATGCAATTCGGTGCCGCGGCCCGTGGTGCGGCTGAGTTGGGCTTTTCGCGCCTCCTCTCCCGGGAAGAGACCTTCGAGATCGTCGACAGGATTGAAGCTGCCGGTCTGGTCCACCTCACCGATAATGTGGAACTCCCTCATATATCATGCAACTGCTGCGGATGCTGTTGTGTGGCCCTGGCGAGTTTGAATAAATTCAACACGCCGCAGATATTCCTGAATAGCCGCTATGTTTGTGAACACGACTCCAAGAAATGCGTGGCTTGTGGAGAATGTGCCAAGGCCTGTCCAGTCGGCGCGCCGCATCTCTATGAGAAGCACTTGAAGTTCCAATCCTGGCGTTGTATCGGTTGTGGCGTGTGTATATCGAAATGCAAGAAAGACGCCCTGAGAATGGTCTTGAGACCTGAGAACCAGCACGTGCCGGAGAACTACGGGCAGATGATCGTCGATGGTGTGAGTCACTTTGCGGGCGTTCAGAAATATGTTCACAGAATAGGCCCGAGGTACTCTCAGATGCTCGGCAACTGGTTGCAGGGACGTATGACGAAGAAGTAGGTGAAGAATCGAAAGGGCGTCTTCTGTCGTGCCCACCGAGTTGTCAAGATCAGCCTGCCGTGAGAAGTCCTTCATCAAACACGAGTACAGGAGATAGGTCGCTATGAGAAGAACACCTATGCCACCTGAAATAGACAGCACGGAATGCACGGGTTGTGGGATTTGCGTACAGGCATGTCCGGTCTTCACGCTGGACATGAGGGACGGTAAGGCGGTTGTCGACCGTGGAGAATGGTGCATCGAATGCGGTCATTGTGGGGCGGTTTGTCCGGTGGACGCGGTGGTCCAGAAGAAGACTGTAGTTGCGCCTGATCTCACCGTAGGCGAGAAGGCAGCCGTCTCCCCGGAAGTTCTCATGCAGCTGCTCCGGGAAAGGCGATCTGTGCGTTCATACCTTAAGGAGCCCATATCCAAGGAGGTGCTGGAACAGATCATCAATGCGGGCAGGTACGCCCCAACCGGCTCGAACAGTCAGAGGGTTCACTATCTGATTATGACATCCCCTGATGAGATTTCTGAATTGGGTAAGGAAATAATGGAGTTCAATGCCAAATTCTTCAAGCAATTGGAAAAGAAGCCTTTCGCCCTCCTCATGTCAATGTTCATAGGACGCAAGAAGATTCAAGAACTCCTGAACTACGGCCCTGCGATTCTTCATGCACAAAAACGGATCGAGAAGGGGGAAGACCCGTTGTTGCGTCATGCCCAAGCCTTGTTGTTGGTCCACGCGGAAGACTGGGACGGCAGTCCTGCCTTCAATTGTGCAGCAGCCATCTATCATTGTTCCTTGATGGCACATGTTCTGGGGGTAGGCGTTTGCTTCAACGGATGGGTGGAGAATTCGGTAAACAACAACAAGAAACTGAAGAACCGGCTCGGCATCCCCAAGGACAACAAATGTTATGGCGCGATGACGATGGGTTACCAGGATATCAAGTACAGGCGATTGATTGAGCGCAACTTACCTGATGTTCAGTGGCGTTAACCAAGCCGACCTGACAGATAGCATTCAATGATGGAGGAAGAAGGTGGATAATGACAAAAGAAGAGTCACTTTGTTCTGGTACAGCCAAACCGGTAATTCCTTTTCATGTGCGGAAAGGGCCGGTGATTTGCTCGAGAGAAGCGGCTATGAGGTTACAGTTAGCTATGTTCTAAATCCAACAGATAGTAGTGATGATGCAGACTCGTTTCTTTTTGTATTCCCGACCATGCAGTTTTATGTGCCTCCCGCGATGAAGAATTTCATAAACAATTTGCCCAGGCAGTCGACGAATAAGAAAGCCCTTGCCATTATCACCTGTGCCGGTGCGCCGGCTAATGTCCCTTCTATTCTAAAGCGCATGCTCTCCGAAAAGAACATTGATCTTGTTAATCATTTGGTCATAAGATCTAGCAATAGCTGGATCTTTCTAAATAAGATCATCCCGCTTCCTCGGAAGACCAACAAGCCGGATGAAAAGTCGTTGATTCGTGTCGAATCATTTATACAGCGAAATATTATCAATAGTATCCGAAGGAGACTAACGATATTCAATCCTTTCAGTCTCTTTCACTGGATAGGCGTTTATGGTGAATCCGCTTCTGAGAATGAGCTAAAGAAACTATATGGGGAGCGGACCTTCATTAAAGAAGAGTGTATCGATTGTAACTTTTGTGTTGCCCTGTGCCCTTCCGGGGCTATAAGTAGAGCAGAAGAAATATCCTATGATGATGACTTATGCATCGGGTGTTGTGGATGCATGAATGTATGCCCCACAAATGCCTGGCGATGTTCGAAGATCGGTCCTGAGTATTTCTATAAGGGAATCAATGTCAAAAGAATGGCAGTCGCTACCGGGCGATTGCAGCACACCCCTACCTAAAGGCAACAAGGACAGATTTGTCTATGTGAGCAAGGACGCCTTGAAAGCACTGTATAAGTTGAGCTATCAGAAATTCTATCAAGACCGTTGTTTGAATAGGGGCGGACGTTTTTCGAAGTTTGCTTTCACCGCTTCAAGCTGGTTGTGCCCGCCGATCAAGGCGCGTTGCAGGCTTTCTTCAAGTTTGAGTCCTTCTTCGGTGTCACAAGACCGTACGTTCTCCCACAATTGCTTCCCTGCTGCAATGGCATCCGGAGATTTGCCAGCTATTTCTCTCGCCATCTTTTCAGCTTCCGCCAAGGGGTCTTCGCAGATCCGCGTGATGAGACCCAATCGCAAAGCTTCTTCGGCTTCGACAATTCGACCGGTAAATGTCAGTTCCTTGGCCACATCGAGCCGGACCAGGTCCTTGAGCGTTTGCGTTCCGGACATATCCGGAATCAGCCCCCATTTGATCTCCATCACGGAGAAGCAGGCGTCTGCAGAGGCCAAGCGGATATCCGCACCCAGGGCTATCTGCAACCCGCCGCCATAGGATACGCCGTGTAATGCGGCGATGACCGGAACCGGTACCTGCTTCCAGACGTAACCCGTTCGTTGGGCGAAATTGGCCGGGTTGCCCTCTGTTCTGCGGAGCAGGTCAATTTCTTTCTGCCCGCCGGATCCCATCTTCATGAAACTCTCAAAATCAAGCCCGGCACAAAAACCACGGCCCTCTCCCGACAGAACAACGGATCGGATGGATGGTTCGGCTTTTAGCGTTTCTCCGGCCTCGATGATTGCTTCAAACATATTAAGACTCAGAGCGTTATACTTTTCCGGCCGATTGAGGCGCACAAAAGCAACATAATCTCTGATCTCTATCTTGACCAGTTGTGTCATAATGCCTCCTCAATCTTCGATGACGGCAGCGACGACCATGTCCGACAGTCTCTGAAAACGTAGAATATTATCTCCGTCCTCGATGACACCGGCCGTCAGACATACAAACGTGAGGTCTCGCTCAGGGTCTACCCAGAATAGGGTGGATCCTGTGCCCTGTCCGGAAAAGGTTCCCGGGGATGTGGAGATGCCCATTGGCGTCGGGAAGATCCCCTCACCGCGCAGGAAGAAGGAAAGCCCCAGGTAGGCTGGCCATTCCGGCCAACCACGCATTTCCCGTGCATAGTCAAAGATATCATTGGGAAGGCTTCCGGTGTGATTTGTGGTGGCATTCTTGATGATGCTGGGGGATAGTATCCGCACCCCGTCTAACTCGCCTCCTCGCCGGAGCATTTCAGTGAAACGAAACAGATCGAAAGCGGTGCCGATCGCTCCACCGGCAGGAAACTCCGTTTCTTCTGTGAAGAGGTAGTTCGTTGTCTCGAGCATCACAGGATCGAAGAGTCCGGGGGTTGCATAGCGGGCCACAATGGGGACTCTGCGTTCCGCAATGTCCGGTCGGAGTACGAGGGAGGTATCCTTCATTCCGAGGGGCTTGAACAGATCCTCGTCGAGTATCTGACGGAAAGGGCGCCTGGCCGGATCGAGGCGGCACACCATCTCGGCCAGGATAGCGTGCGCCGTGGTGGCATTGTAAGAAACCATCTTGCCTGGGATGTGATGGAGGCGATCGTTCGAGACACCGCTGACAAGTACCTGGATGTTTGCGATCTGATCCATGGGGACCATGAAAGGTATTTCCGTATTGAGTCCACTCGTCTGGGTCAAGAGGTGTCCGACGGTTACGTTTTGTTTGCCCTTTACGCCGAATTCCGGGATGACTTCACTGACCTTTGTGGTGAGCGTGAAATCCCCTCTATCGATGGCCGCCAGAACGATAGCGGACGTTAACTGCTTCGTTACGGACATGAGGTGGAATACGTCATCTTTCGTGGCAGCGCGCTTGTTGGCCAGGTCCGTGTGCCCTATTGCCTCATGCATGGCTATCTGGCCGTGGCGTGCCACGATGAAGACGGCCCCATCATAGATTCCTTGGGCAATGTCTTTCTCGATGGTCTTAGCCAGGCGGCTAAGGGCTATTGGGTCGAGACCTGAGCCCTTTGCAGGATGGACACCCTTACCTTGACTCTTTGGCATTGTCTGACTCCTTCTTTAACAATAGGATGTTAGTTTATTCATCCTTTTCTATGATATCCATTGCAGCCTTTATTCCATCCGCTCCGCTTGACATGATGCCTCCAGCATAACCGCTGCCTTCCCCAACGACATAAAGGTTTTCAAAGCCGGCACAAAGACGGTTCTTTTCCCGTTCCACCCGGATAGGGGATGAGGTCTTGCTCTCGAGCCCCATGGTGATCCCGGTTTCGAATCCCCTCAGACTTCTTGTGAAGTCCTTGAGCCCTTCGCGGATAGAACGGCTCACTTCACGGGGGAGGAGATCCCACAGGCGTGCGGGCTTCAAGCCCAGGGAATAGCTCGAGTCCGCAGCTGCGGACGGCTCCGTTTTGTCGGTGAAATTCTGTATGGTGCAGAACGGCGCCGCGAAGCCACCTGAAAACCTGTGAAAATCCTCTTCAAGGCCTCCCAGCCAGTCAAGAGCTTGCAGCGGTGTTGTCTCGCCTCCGACAAGTTGATCCGGGTTGACTCCAGCCACGCAGGCGGCATTTGCGTATTTTCCGTTCCTCTTATACCGGCTCATTCCATTTACGATGTTCCTGTTCTCATATGCGGATGCCTGCACGACACTTCCACCCGGGCACATGCAAAAGGTATAGACCGGGTGAACACCGTCTCCTTTTGATGTGAGACGGTATTCGGCAGCCTTTACCCCCGGCAGGCTTTCCCGACCCCATTGCATTCGGTTGATAAGTTCCTGAGGGTGCTCCAACCTGCAGCCGATCGCAAAATCCTTCGTTCGAAATAAAACGCCTCTTCTGATCAACATTCGATAGGTATCAAAGGCGGAGTGCCCCGGGGCAACAATGAAATGATCGGCTTCCATTCCACCGAAAGGCGTCGAGGCTCCGATCACTTTTCTGTTCTTGATCTTGAGATCTTCGAGAGGCGTCTCAAAGAGCATGGTTCCGCCGATGGCCTGGAATTCCTCTCGCAGATTTCCCACGATCTTCTTGAGGCGATCACTTCCCAGGTGTGGGTGCGCCATGTATCCGACTTCTTCCGGAGCCCCGGCTCCAATGTAGCTGGAGAGGATGAATCGCCTTTCCTTCGGCATATGTTTGGATCTCGAGGTGAGCTTCCCATCCGAAAAGGTGCCGGCGCCGCCCTCACCAAAAGCATAATTGGCGATTGGGTTGAATTCGCCGGTTTCTTCAAGGGCCTTGATTCGTTCCGCCCTCTTCTTTACCTCGGAACCTCTTTCGATCAGCGTCGTATCGAACCCTGCTTTTTGCAGGACGAAGGCTGAAAAGAACCCGGCAGGGCCGCTTCCGACAACGACCACCTTCTTTTTTCGCTTTCGATACGCTATGACGAGAGAGGGGGAGGGGATCGGATCGTTTCCCTTGATTTCTCCTGACAGGACAGAAACGCGGACCTCCCAGTGGATGCTGTCTTTCTTCCTGGCGTCCAGGCTCTTTCTTTCAATTTGATATGAAAAATCCCTCGTATGGATCTCTCTTTGGATTCTTCTTCGAAGCTGGTCCTCTTCATAATCAGTGGGCAACTTCAATGTAAGGCTCTTGTATCCCATACTCATCTATCCCTCGTCATTTCTCGTGCAACGCAAGAGATCCTTGGCTGACCGGTGCTTGATCCTGAGGTTGTTTCGGCCCACGAGACCTTCAGAGATCTCCGTTACGTCAGACAAGGAGGTGAAGATGGTCGGCAGGGGGTCTCGTTTCATGAAGAGCCCGAGAGCCTTTTCGGAATCGTAAGGGACGAGCCGGCGCTTTTCCCGGCGGGCCTTGAACACGATACAGGGACTGGTGGCCTGGCTGTCGGGCAGATCTTCCAGATCCCGCTCCTTGCCGTAGACCTTGGCCAGATCATCCAGCGGGCCGAAATCCAGAGCCCTCAGGGGACAAGCGATGACGCAGATCGGTTTTTCGCCCACCAGGAGCCGGTCAATGCAAAGGGTGCACTTTCGGGCCCTCACGCCCAGTTCATCGCTCTCGAAGACAGGGGCTCCGTAAGGACAGGCGTCATAGCACAGGCGGCATCCGTCGCACTTCTCTCTGTTGATGAGGACAGCACCGTATGCGGGTTCCTTGTAGATCGCCTCTGAAGGGCAAGCATCCGCGCAGACCGGTTTCTCGCAGTGGTAGCAGGGAATCCACTGCGTGTGGAGCCGGACGTCGGGGAAGGAACCCTTCTCGTACTGGTAGATTCTCAGGTACTTGAGGGGTCCCGGGGGAAGGGCGTAGTAGTTCTTGCAGGCCACAGAACAGGTCTGGCACCCCGTGCAGCGGCTCTGGTCAAAGAAGAAGCCGTGTTGCGTCATTCCCCGTCCCCCAGTTTCTCAACCTGGACGAGCCCCTTGCAGGGAAATGTTCCCACAACCGTGTCCGGCAATTCCTCTCCGTGGGTGAAGAGGTTGGGGGCCCCTCGATTGTCGATACCGTCGGGCATCAACTCGGTCTTTTCTTTCTTCGGAACGTACCAGCCCCCGTGGTGGATGACCACCGTGCCGGGGACAATTCTCGACGTTACATAGGCAGGGCCGACCATTTCCCCTATGTCGCTGTAGACCCTGACCCGATCGTTGTCCTTCACGCCCCTGCTTTTTGCATCCGCCACGTTCATCCACACCGCGTGGCGGTAGCAGTCGGTTCTGAGCCATATGTTGTTGTCGAGCCAGGAGTGGACCCGGTAGTAGGAGTGGGGAGACGACATGAGCAGGGGATACTTCTTCGTGTCCTCGCTGAAGAATGTATCCCGGCCCCCCCTGGTCATCTGGGCCATGGGCGGGAGGTTCCCTCCGCCGTAACATCTCCCGGTGCCGGGGGGGACTTCGTTGTGTTTCAGGTATTCCGGCCCCTTTGCCAGAGCCTTGGAGTAGAATTCGATCTTTCCCGAAGTCGTGCCCTCGAAGGGGTTCTCGCCCGCCTCCACATGGTGTTTCAGGGGATAATAGGGCTCCCCCTCCATGGGAAAGCGGAATACGGGTCTCTTCTGAAAGGTTTCCCAGCCGGGCGGGTCGAGTGGGGCAATGTCCTTTCTCCCTGCCCATTGCTCGTAAGCCTCCTTATAGAGAGCTTCGACGGTCTCGTCCCAATCCTCGTCGGCCGTATGCGCCATGCGGGGGTTGTACATTTCGACCAGGCCAAGACGTTTTGCGATCTGGGTCCAGACCCAGTCGTTCGGTTTGACCTCGCCCGGTGGGTCGACACACTTCTGGCGATAGACGAAGTGACTGCCAAGGTTCAGAGTGGTGGTGAACAAGGGCCAGTGCAAACCGCATCCGCCGTTTCTCCCCTCGTAGGCGCTGTAGATTTGAGGAAGGAGGATATCCGCATACCGTGCGGCGGGGGCATCGGCGTACTGGGCGAACACCAGGGTAAAGGCCACCTTCTTCATGGCCCGGATGGTCTGGTTCATGTTCGGCAGGTTGTTTACGTGATCGTTCGACTCCAGGATCACCAATTGGATGTTCGGGGCCGGGTTCTCCGCCTTATTGCCGATGGAGCTGTTGAACTCTTCCTCGCTGATTTCCCCCCTGTCCAGCTTCTCCCGCAAATCAACAGCCTTTGGCCATTTGTACATGGCCATGAGCACCGGCGCCCGGTAGGTCCTTCGCTGCTGCTGCCAATCCACCCGCGGCAGCGACCCGCCGAGCCTTCCCCACCAGAGCCCGGTCTCGACGGCCGCCGTCCCTCCGGGGATGAAGGTGTTTCCGGTCAAGGCCTGGAGGTACATGCTCGCCCTTGCCGGGTTCTCCCCGAAGAACTGACGGCCCATGGAGAGGGACACGTTCAGGTTGACAGGCTTGCTCTTCGCATAGAGCCTGGCAAACCCTTCGATGGTTTCCGCCGGAACGCCGCACAGGGTCTCCGCCCACTGCGGGGTCTTGTCGACGCCATCCTCGGTGCCCAGAACATAGGCCTTCCATTTCTCGAGGCCTTCGGGTTCCACCCATTCTTCGACGAAGTCCTTGTCGCAGAGGTCTTCCTTGAACCACACGTTGGCCATGGCAATCATCATGGCCACGTCTGTGGTCGGACGAATCGGGATCCACTGGTCTGCCAGGACCTCGACAGAGGGTGTGTAGCGGGGCTCGATGCAGATGATCGGGATGCCCCGTTCCTTGGCCTGCAGCAGATTGTGGCTTACCCTGCTGCTCATGAGTGAAACAGGATTGAACCCCCAGAGGACGATCAGCTTTGCGTTGAAGATGTTGGTTTCGTCTTGGGTGAATGCGTAGTGACCCAGGCTGATCATCCCATCGGCGATGTCTCTGCCGTACACCCAGTTCTGCGGTTCCTGGAAGCCGTTTGCAGAGTGTGCGCCCCACGCTGCGACCCCGGCGCCAAACCAGCGGGAAAGGGGGAAACTGCACCAGCCCATGTAGCTGTAAGGTTGGTGCAGGATCGAATGGGGCCCGTACTGTTCCTTCACTTCGACGAGCTTGGCCGCGATGGTGTCGAGCGCTTCATCCCAGGAGATTCTCTCGAATTTTCCTTCACCCCGATTGCCGACACGCTTCATCGGGTAGATCACCCGGCGGGGGTCGTCGAGGGCGTGCGCCATGGCGTAACCCTTGGGGCAGGGACGGTATTGGACCATCGACGTGCTCGACAGCTCGTCGGGCCCGTGTTCGCCTTCCCTTGCGGTGCCGGGATGGATCGTGTCATCCGGTTCTACGGACACGACTCGTCCGTCCCGGACCCGCACCTTGAGGACACACTGGTCGAAGCAGTGGAAGCCGCACGAGGTATACCGGACGACATCGTTTCCCTGACGGTCTTGGGGGACGTCCCGGGACACGGATCTTTCCTTCTTCTCAGTTCGTACGGGTATAGACGTTTACGGGAATAGCGGTCTGGAGGGCAAGGCCGGTGACCGGGTCGTATCGATAATCGTCCG
>JAQYVQ010000195.1 GCA_030145435.1 Syntrophobacteria bacterium
ACGAGAACAGCGACTTCTACTTCAAACGATGGATTCGACCCTGAGGCTGGACGCGCAGTGAAGTGCAGAGTTCACCCGGATGAGGAGGCCGTGGCCGTGTGCCAGAAGTTTGGATACGGGTACTGCCGCGAGTGCTGCCAGGCGCCTGCAGAAGGGCCGGGGTGTGCATGTTCGTCGCCGGACGACCACTGCAAGTTCAGGCAGGAATGCCTGGTCTATTACGCTGACAGGAGAAAGAAGAAGGGCCTCGAGGGAATGTAGTTCAAGAGACGGCGTACCGTGACGCAAGGACCTCAGCCGTCAACTCCTCTTCCGTGATGGGTTCCTCTCCGACCAGAACCTCCACGGACACGCCCAGTCCCGCCGCGATGCTTTCGAGGATACCTTCGGGAGGCGTCTTTTCCATCCCGAATTCGATCTGCACGATGCGCTCGGGCGGCACGCCCGTCAGGTCGGATAGTTCGGATACGGTGAGTTCCAGGGAGGTCCTCAAACCGCGGACTCGATCCTTGAGCATCCGGTAGGACTCCAGAACGTCGATCTCTGCTATTTCCAGAATGTTTGTCGTCAGGTATTTCTTGTCCCGACTCGCGAGCCGGGTGAACTCGATGCCCAGAAGATAACCCTTGTCGCTCTTCCGGAAATTACGGACGATCCCCGAACACTTGATCGTTCTCTTGTCAGGGATGATTACCGTCATCGCCAATCGGGTGTCCGGCTCGAGGGTGGACTCGCACACGAGGCTCAAGCCTTTGGGCCCGATGTCGATGACCTTTGCTGGCTCCGGCCTGCTCAGGGTTAAGGGAAAGCCCTTTCGCCTGATCGTGGCAGGGATGTCTCTGACCTTGACTCGCGGAGAAGATCTGCCTTCCATGCTTTCCGGATTCCCTCTGTTCCTTCGGACAGGGTGGAAACGGGTCGTCCCCCGATGATAAGCAACCAGCGTGCCATCGGTCGGGAGCCTGCTGGTTTTGGTTTAACTATACGATTTTGTTTGATTTTGCAAGAGGGTTTGTTTGGAGGGGCGCACGGGCAAGGAGGGCCCCTTTCAGTCAGCATGGAATTTTTTTCTCAAGTGAGATCCAGGTCTCCACGATCGTCGAAGGGCCATTCCAGGGGCCCTTCCAGTACGTCCACCGGATTCGACAGAGCATTCAGCAGGCTCTCCGAGACATACAACTCCCCCAGATGAAGGGTGTTCCGGATCCGTCCCAGCCTGAGCGTTTCGAGGTCGGGGTGATTGCACGTCGACACGGCTGCCTCGATGGCCTCCCGGTCGGAGGGCAGGGCCAGGGGCACTCGAGCCCTCTCCACAAAGGTGCTCGTCATGGCATTGGTTTGCATGCTTGCGAGGTCCATGGCCCGTATCACTGCCTGCGTGGTCACATCCGCGAGCCCGATTCCGTAAGCGTTACCTTTGCTCCCGGGAGAGAGCCTGAGGACCGCAATTCTCTTGATCCGTGGCAGGTCCGGTTCCTGTTCCCCCGTGAGGAAGCGCCGGCCGATCACGTGTGCGTCCATGCCGGTCCCGGACAGATCCTTGCCGAGAGAGTCGACGACCAGGACATCTGCTCCGTCGAAGGGAAGCATGGGCCGGAGCCGCCTGGCTTCGTCCAGGAGCCCGGGTTCGCGGGTCATGATCTCCTCCGAGGGCATCGCTTCGATCTTCTTCAGGCGATCCAGCCCGTTCTCCAGGAGGGCGATCCCCATGACCACCTTTGTGTGGTCGAGGACCACCTGTGCCATCTGCGGGATGACGGCCGGCATAGCCGTTACGCCCCGGGCATGAATGAATGTGGCACCCTGCCGGCGGCCCAGGCCGACGGCGAGCATCTTCACCAGCCCGCTTTCATGCTCACCGGAGTAGCTTGTGTGCGGCTTGACGCGGTTGACCACGATGATGCCGTCCGCCCCCGCGGCCGTGCGTGCACAGTGGACGGGCATGCCCTCCACGTGTCCCAGAACAATGGTCTCAGGATCCGCTTCCACGGGAGCGCCCACCGTCTCTTCCGTGATGCCGAGGGCGGCGAGCAGGTTGACAGGCCCCTCCGGCGGCTTTCCGCCGTGTGACCCCATGGCGGGCACGATGAAGGGGTGCGCGCCCAGGCTCTGCAGCCAGGCCACGGTCAGGCGAAGCACCTCTGCAATGCGGTCGATCCCTCGGCTTCCTGCGGTGACTGCCACGCGCATTCCCGGGCGGATGCGTCCTGCCAGGGCCTCGGCCGACAGGGCGCCTCGCAGAGCTTCGGCCAGGTCGGCAATCTCCTCGGCGTCGAGGTGCTGACGGATCCGAAACATGGAGGGCAGGGGCCCTTGCTCGTTCATTGGGTCACCGGGTCGTCATCGTACGCAGACGCCAAGGCCAGGAACTGAAAAGGGCAAACCACGAAATTCAGAAAGCCGACAACAGGGAATATCATGGACAAACCAAATATCGCCAGGGGGGGGAGAACAAAGACGCAAACCATGAAACCAAGGTGGGGAAAGAAGCCGCCCCGGGTCGTCACGCGCGCCTTGCTTTCCCGCATCGCACCCCAGATGCTCATTCCCTTGTCCACGATCAGGGCCGGAACATACATCCACCAGGTGACCAGGGAAACGAGCAGGATGAGAAGGGGGATATATGCCCACCACACGAACGCCATCAGGGCGGGAAGAACGACGCCCATCCCTACCCAGCAGGCGATCAGGAGGAGACTCAGCAGGAAGAGGTTGCCCAGGTTCTGGAACCCGGAGGTAAGGTCGCCCAGACCCGGGGGCCTCCCGGTGCGATGATGAACCAGGCCCAAGTTCAGAAAGCCCCCGATCAGGGGTCCGGTCAGGAGACCGAAGGTGAAGAGGGTCCCGTATGCCACGACGGCCCCGGCCACCAGGTACCTGATCGCACCGGCGGAGAAGAGCCCGAAGGCTGTTTGAATGTGTTTCCAGGTCTCCATGCTCCCCTTTTCCCCTGTGAAAAATCCTTTTGTCTGACCATTGTAATTCAGTTAGAATGAAAATCAACTTGAGGACGCTCCACCTTGAACACGAAAGGGAGAACCTGTGAGCGATCGGATCCGGATGGACTACAGTGGCGTGTTTCCGTTTCTGAAGGAGGAGGAAATCGAGGCAACGGAAGAGGAGGTTCAGAGAGCGCTCCGAACCCTCGAACAGGGCCAGGGGGAAGGGGGGGAGTACACAGGATGGCTGCGCTATCCGGAGTCGATGCCCGCCTCCGAGCTTCGAAGGATGGAGACCCTGGCGGAAGAGGTGCGGGCAGAGGCGGATGCCTTTGTGGTCATTGGGATCGGGGGGTCCTACCTGGGGGCCAGGGCGGTCATCGAGGGTCTGAGCCACGCCTTTCCCTCTCTCCTGTCTCCGGACAGATCGAAGGCCCCCCTGGTCTTCTTTGCGGGCCAGAACCTGAGCGGCAGCTATCTGGAGGAACTGCTCGAGGTGCTCGAAGACAGGAGCCTCTACGTGAACATGATCTCCAAGTCCGGGACCACCACCGAGCCGGGTCTGGCCTTTCGGGTTCTCCGCGAGCACTTGATCGAGCGTTACGGCCCGAAGGGGGCGGCGCAACGCATCATCTCGACCACCGATGCTGCCCGAGGTGCTCTCCGGAAGGTCACCGACGAGGAGGGGTACCGGAGCTTCGTGATTCCGGACGACATCGGAGGCCGTTTTTCTGTTCTCACCCCGGTGGGGCTCTTTCCGATTGCGGTGGCAGGGATTCGGATCGATACGCTCGTCGAAGGGGCGGCGAGCATGGTGGAGCCGTGCGTCCGGCCGGGCCTGTTACAGAACCCGGCGGCCCTGTATGCAGCGACCCGGAATCTCCTCCTCGAGAAGGGATATTCGACAGAGATCCTCGTGTCCTACGACCCGAAGCTCCAGTACTTTGCCGAATGGTGGAAGCAGCTTTTCGGGGAGAGCGAGGGCAAGGACGGCAAGGGAATCTTCCCGGCTTCTGTCCTGTTCACCTCGGACCTGCATTCCATGGGACAGTGGATCCAGGAGGGCCGGCGGACGATCTTTGAAACCGTTATCCACATGGACCGGGAGGATTCAACCCTTCAAGTGCCCGTGGACGCGTCCGGGTTGGAAGACGGGTTGGGTTACCTGGAGGGCAGAACCTGGCCGGAAATCCAGGACAAGGCCTACGAGGGAACGAAGATGGCCCACCATCAGGGGGAAGTGCCGGTCCTGGTCCTGGAGGCGCCGACACGGAACACCTTCACCCTCGGTCAGATGATCCAGTTCTTCGAGACGGCGTGCGGGATCTCCGGGTACCTCCTCGGGGTGAATCCCTTCAACCAGCCGGGCGTGGAGGCATACAAACAGAACATGTTCGCCCTGCTGGGTAAGCCCGGGTTCGAGGAAAAGGCGGCCGAGTTAGAGGCCTCGAGCCAGGGCCTGTCCGGCGGCAAGCTTGTGTGAGGTCGAACGCCCCTGTATGTTGGGTTGTCGCCGATAGCCATTCTTGACGGAACCAAGCAAACGAAAGGGCCCCCATGGAACGTAGACGCTCTGTAATGCTCTTCCTTTTGTGCAGTTTCTGCATCGGGATGTGGTTGATTGGATGCTCTTCGAACGATGATCCCGCGGCCCCCGAGGGCCCCGGCAATCCGTGCGACCCGGACCCGTGCGCGGATACCCGGAACGCGGTGCCCGACACGTGCACCTCGACGTCACCAACGATCTTCTCCTGCGAGTGCCTGGACGGGTATATCTGGGACCTGGGTACGGCCTCATGCCCGGAAGATCTTTGCGATCCCGACCCCTGCGGGTCGATCGCCGACGCGGTGCCGGGCACGTGCACCATGCCCACGACCACGAGCTTTGCCTGCGCGTGCGAGGACGACACCTTCTGGGCGTGGGCGGGGAACACCGGGACCTGCGAGGATCCGTGCGACCCGGACCCTTGCGGGGGCATCGATGATGCGATTGCAGGCACCTGCGAGGGCTTCAGTGCCAACGTCTTCACCTGTGGCTGCCAGACAGGGTATCTGTGGGACGGCGGTACGCGTGCCTGTGTTGAAGACCTGTGCGACCCCGACCCCTGCGGACCGATCGAGGATGCAGTCCCGGGCTCGTGCACGATGCCCAGCGCAACGAGCTTCGCTTGTGGATGCGATGCCTTGTTCTTCTGGGACGCACTCACCGAAACGTGCGAGGACCCTTGCGACCCGGACCCGTGTGCATTGATCGCCGATGCCGAGGCAGGCACATGTGACGGCCTCAGTGTCGATGACTTCACTTGCGGTTGTGACGCCGACTTCTTCTGGGACGCACTGACCGAAACGTGCGAGGATCCCTGCGACCCGGACCCGTGTGAGACCATAGACAATGCAGATGCAGGCTCCTGCACGGGCATCGATGTGGATGACTTTACTTGCGACTGCGAGAGCGGGTATGCCTGGGACGAGGTCACCGATACGTGCGCGGGTCCGTGCGACCCGGACCCGTGCGGGGACGTTCCGAATGCGACTCCGGACAGCTGCACAGACCTGGGGGAAGGAGAGTTCACCTGTGCGTGCGATTTTGGGTTCATCTGGGAGGACGAACTCGAAATATGCACGGACAATGTGTGCGATCCGGATCCTTGCGGATTCGTAACGGACGCGATCCCCGATACATGTACACCGGCGGGTGACAATTCCTTCATGT
>JAQYVQ010000284.1 GCA_030145435.1 Syntrophobacteria bacterium
ATCGGGCTGAACGACGCCCTCGTTCACAACGGTGATTTCGCCAACTATTACAGTGTCAGCGAATACCTGCGGCAGCACAACATCGCTCCCCAGTTCCTGACCGATACCGAGGTGTCGGCGTTGCTCTTCGACCTCTGGTCGCGTACCTACGGGTATCCGCTCGAGGTGGTGATCGAGGCGTTGGCCCCGACGACGGAGCTGGATTTCGATCAGCTCCCGGACGAGAAGAAGAAGGCATACCGGGCGATACAGGCGCTCCACATGCACGGTTCGCCGGACGGCCCCTGGTTCTTCATCATTGCCAGGAGTGAAGCGGAGCACGATCGCTTCCAACTCCTGGGGATCACCGACACAGCGATGCTCAGGCCCCAGGTGTTCGCGATGCAAGAGGGGGACGTCTCGATCGGGTTGGTTGCCTCCGAGAAACAGGCCATCGATGCAACCCTCCACTCCCTTGCCGAGGAGGACAGCCGGTTCCGGCTCGTAGCCGACCGCTACTGGAACGCTCGCGGCGG
This sequence comes from Syntrophobacteria bacterium, assembly GCA_030145435.1. GTDB lineage: Bacteria > Desulfobacterota > DSWW01 > DSWW01 > DSWW01 > S015-6. The sequence goes on from JAQYVQ010000284.1 coordinate 516, forward strand.
GAGCCACACCGACGGCGGGGCCTTTGTCTTCACGGTTCAGGGAACGAACGGTTCGTCGACCCTCACCTGTACGGACAAGTTTGGGAAGGTGATCAAGAGCCCCCCCGGGGACTGGCGAGTCGATCTTACGTCCCCGCCCACGGAACCCGATGACGCGAATGCCTTCACCGGGAAGATCCGGAGTGCCTCCGGCGCGGAGGAGGTCTTCAAGGAAGTTTCAGGAACTTTCGCTACGTGGAACGCCGACAACCTGCGCTGGTTGATCGAGGAGGTCAGGGATGTTGCCGGTCGGGATGACGAGGGCCTTTCCTTTGCCCTCGAGCTTCTTACTCTGCTGATTGATCGCCGGTACGATTGTGGGGCCATGAGGGCCAGTCTGGTCCGGCAGATGTTGAACCAGGAGATCAACGGACTCCTCGACAGCGTTCCGGCCATCACGGACGCAAGGCCGAGTCGTTTCAAGAGAATCGACTGGCAAGCCCGTGAGGCCCTGCGCCCTCCCGGGAGTGGTGAGACAACGATCGTGATCTACGCCCTGGGCTTTCCCCCTGAGGGAGACGAGTGTGATGCGAGGCTGATGGTGGAGGCTTACGAGGCGGGATGGAGGCAGTTTGTCGTCTATGGCCTCAAAGGCCAGAGGTTCCATGGATGCGGGTTGGGGCCCGAAACCGAGGGCGTTCGTCTGGACCTGTACGGAAGTTCCGGCGATTACCTGGCCTCCGGCATCGACGGCATGGAGGTCCGGGTGCACGGAAACGGCCAGGATCAACTCGGCCAGATCATGAAGCGAGGGCGCCTTGTGATCTTCGGGGATGTGGGACAGACCTTTCTTTACGGAGCCAAAGGTGGAGAGGTCTACGTCATGGGCAATGCGGCCGGACGGCCCCTGATCAACGCGGTCGGGAAGCCGAGGGTCGTCATCAACGGCACCTGTCTCGACTTCCTTGCAGAGTCTTTCATGGCCGGGAATCCACTGAACGGCGGCGGCTTCGCCGTGCTCAACGGAATGGCCTTTGACGATCGGGGCCGATGGGTGGAACAGGCGTCGCCCTATCCCGGTTCGAATCTCTTCTCCCTGGCCTCCGGCGGGGCCATCTATGTCCGGGACCCGCACCGGAAGGTGAGCCCGGATCAGCTCAACAAAGGGGAGATCGTGGAGATGACCCGCCCGGACTGGACCCTGATCCTTCCCTACCTGAGAGAGAACGAACGGCTCTTCGGTATCTCGATCGCGGAAGACCTCCTCAAGGTCGGCTCTGAGGACTGGCCGCCCGAAAAGGTGTACCGTAAGGTGCAGCCTGCGGGGGAGGACATCGAAACCGGCCTGGAAGAATAGGGCCTGGGAGACAAGGGATCTGGCGGCTATAAGTGCGGGCATTCCTGAATTGGAGAAGAGAACGAAGGTTGACAAATCAGGTGCTTCTAGGTACTTCTGATAATAGTAGGATGTGAGTGAACAAAGGGGCACAAAGGCGTGCTCCTCGTGGCAGGGGAAGGGTCCCCTGCAAAAGATTTGCCGTATTCGAGAAGACAAAGGTGTCTGCCGAGTCGGGGCGGGCACCTTTTTTTTGTGCCCGATACACGCGAATTTTTTTATTTCAACCATTTAGGAGACCTAAATTTATCTCCGCTCCACGGTTGTCTTGCTTAATGGGCAGGCGGAACCGAGGAACCAACACCCAAATGGAGGAATACGATGAACCTGCACAGACCGAACGCCAATGAAGCCCTCATGACCGCCAACCGCTCGCGCCACGTGGCGCCCCAGTCGGGCATTTGTACGCGCTGCATCGACGGGTGCCGTGGAAACTGCGACCTGTTCAATGCCACTTTTCGTGGCAGGGAACTGCTGTACCCCGGCCCCTATGGGGAAACCACCTCAGGGGCGGACAAGGACTACCCGAT
>JAQYVQ010000321.1 GCA_030145435.1 Syntrophobacteria bacterium
TGGCGAATTGCCTTGAGCTTCTTCGGTCCGAAGCCCTTGGCAGGCAGAGAACCTGATTGCCTTCGAACCAACTTGCAAACATCTGCCGTCAACTCATACTCGCGGCCATCTGCTCCATCAGGGGTGCGATAGTACCGCCTAGCGTGCTCGAGATAGGTCAGGATCAATTCGGAGACGGTTGGGTTATCCGATGGCTCGAGTGGCAGGACGGCACCAATCTGGGCCCTGGCAACCACCTCGCCATACATACGGCGACTCTCCTCGGTGCCATAATCCCCTAAGTAAACCTTCTTGCCGTCGAGGCGGACATAGGCACGATCAGGCCTGCCCTTACGCTTTTGTCGCAAATACTTCGGGGGTCGGGAATCGCCAGATGGGCGACTAGAATCAGACATGCGAATCTCTCCTTTCAGCCAAAACGTATCAATGTTGATACGTTTCACATCAGAACAGTCGCATGCCCTACGTCGGGCAGTCAGCGTAAAGGCTTCATCGACAACAACTTACGATTAGTCGGGGCGAGAGGATTTGAACCTCCGACCCCCTGCTCCCAAAGCAGGTGCGCTAGCCAGGCTGCGCCACGCCCCGTATGATCGAATCCACACCACCTTTTTGTTATCCCTGCATAATTACCACAAATCAAGGAAAGATTCAAATAATCGGTTGTTTCCCCTCTGTTTTCAATGGGGGAGATTCGTCGCTCCGCGGGGTTGTTCCCTGGCGGGCTCCAAATAGGGAGCGAATGGGCGTTTCGATCAGCGCAGTGGCAAGCCAGTCATAGAGGAGGGTCTACTTCTTCTGTTCCTGGACAAAGCCTTCCAGGGCCTTGCGGAACTTATTCATCGCATCGGCGCGGTGGCTGATTCTGTTCTTCAACTCAGGCTCCATCTCCGCCATGGTCAACGTGTAACCGTCAGGAATAAAGATGGGATCATACCCGAATCCGTGACACCCGCGCATCTCGAAGCTGATCGTCCCCGTGCAAGTCCCCTCTGCACTTACGGTTTTCCCTTTCGGCGTGGCCGCACAGATCACGCAGACGAACCTCGCGGACCTCTCTTCCCACGCGGCGCCATCGAGCCTCTTGAGGACCTTGCGCGCATTGTCTCGGTCGGTTGCCCTTTCGCCGGCAAACCGTGCGCTGTATACCCCGGGAACCCCCTTCAGGAAATCAACCTCCAGGCCGGAATCATCCGACACTGCAATCCGGCCGGTCGCCTTGGCGATCGCCTTGGCCTTCTTGGCCGCGTTCTCTTGAAAGGTCTTCCCGTCTTCCACGACCGGGGGGACATCCGGGAAATCGTAGAAGGACAACAACTTTATTTGCATCCCCTTGAACAGGGATCGAAACTCCGCAATCTTTCCGTGGTTTCGAGTTCCCAGGATCATTTCCGTCTTCTCTGTCGCCATCATTTCTCCCCTTCGATCATTCCAACCTCAACCCCTTCAGGGCGATCCGCTGGGCTTGGGTCAGCCGTTCGATCCCTTCTGTCCCCAACCCGATCATCGCGTTCATCTTCTCTGTAGCGAACGGCTCGTTCTCGGCCGTCCCCTGGATCTCCACCCAAAGTCCCTTCCCTGTCATGGCAAGGTTCAGGTCCACCTCGGCCCGTGCGTCCTCTTCGTAGCAGAGATCGAGATAGGGCTCAGCGCCGACGAGACCGACGCTCACCGCCGCCACCGTGTCCCGCAAGGGAATCTTCTCCAAACGGCCCGAAGTCTTCAAGAGAGCCAGCGCCTCGGCCAGCGCCACGAAGGCGCCCGTCACGCAGGCCGTACGGGTGCCGCCGTCCGCCTGGATGACATCACAGTCGATCCGAACCGTGAACCCGTCCAGTCCCTTCAGATCGGTAACCGCTCGCAGGCAACGACCGATCATTCGCTGGATCTCTGCCGTACGACCTCGAACGGGAGCGGGCATCCTTTCACGACCCGACCGCGTTCGGGTCGCGCGAGGCAACATGCTGTACTCCGCGGTCACCCAACCGGACCCCCGTCCCGAGAGGAAATCGGGAGCGCCTTCCTCCACGGATGCGGTACAGATCGCCCAGGTACTTCCCTGCCGGATGAGACAAGACCCCTCCGGGTGGTCGAGAACCCCCCGCTCGATGGTCACCGGTCTCATTTCGTTCGGTTTTCGATGATCGCTTCGCATAATATCATTTTTATATATCGCAATATCAACATCAAACTAACTATAACAATAGGCGAGTTTTGTCAACGCGTCACGCGGGACCTGACCCCGTGCACACAAGGGCCTCACGCGCATCGCACGAACAAGGGGTGCGGTTGCATGGAGCCCCGCGACTTTCGGAGGAACCTAGTCGAAATTTCTTCGTGTTGTCAAGGTGTCGTAGGCGGGTTCTCGTGGAAAGCTTCGCCGAGGGTTTTGCTGAAAGACTCTCGGATGGTGGCCCGGAAGGACTCGGCCATCTCCATCAGCCTGTCTTTGTGGACGTCGCCAACGATGATGGCCCGTCCGTCCGGGCATGGAAGGGTGACGACGTTCATCAAGCCATGCTGGCGGCACGACGGAACCGAAAGAGCCTCGTCGGCGGTGAACTGCGGGGCGGTATGGGATGCCGCCATCCCCGGATTGGGCCACTCCCGAAAGCAGGAGAAGCTGCTCAGTCCGTCGGTGTAGATGATCTGCAGACACTGCCTGGACCCTTCCGACCGCAGCACGATATCATACGGCCTGTACCCGATCGGAATCGCCGAGGGAAGCACGACAGGACGTTTGAGCAGACGCCGGACCTCCTCGATCGTGAGGTTCTCCTGCTCCCGAATCTCGTACACCCTCGTGTCCTTCGGCACCCTCAATCGGAATGTATCCGGCTCCAGGTCCGCGTCCCAGTGGATCTCCCGAAGCTGCTTCATGTAAGCGGGCCTACCGTCACTCGAGGAGACGTTGACCCGAATCGGCACGTTCCATCTCTCCTCCAGCCACCACTCCCTGCGGGGTCGATCCCCCAACCTGGGAATGAACGAGACGATCCGGCACTGAACGCCATCGGT
>JAQYVQ010000447.1 GCA_030145435.1 Syntrophobacteria bacterium
AAACCCGACCACTTTGTTCTCAGCCTGTTTCCACTCCCGAACGTGCTTGTTCTCGCCCCGCAGAGCCAAGTTGGTCAGTTCCTCTACGGCGCCTCGCACGGTTGCCGTATTGCCATCTGCGTTTCTTGTAACCATGTCAGCTCCTGTAATCCATTACTGCGATCAGGCTCATGGCTATTCCCATTCATCAGGCGACACATAAAAAGCCGATTCCGCCGAATTATTGGGGTCAATCGCTTTCTTGATCATTTTCATGTACTTCACGAAATCAACAGGATTAAAGGGTTCAGCCGCTTTCAGAGCCGCTTCTTTATAACTCAGGCAATTCTCCAGGCTGTTTACCCCAAGTCCCCTTTGCGCAGTAATGTGGTCGGCCTCTCCGCACGAATGGGCGATTTTCGTACACGCTTCTGGATCGGCCGCATCATATATGAGAAGACTCTCTACGTGTCCGCTTCCCTCTCCATAACAGATTTGCCAGTTCAACGAGGGAATTGCATTGAACACGGCTCCGGACTCATAAAGCTCGGTCAAGGCTTCATTCCGGACTTCTTCGCCCACAACCCCGATGTGATCAATCGCTTCGTCGCCGGTAGCCGTTATCATAAAGGATCCGCCGGGCCTGAAAATCGCCCGAAGGACTTTCCCACCGGTCAATACATGATAAAACAGGACACCTTTCTGCGTCTCATCGAGAGGGAAGGATTCCGCCTTTGTTTCTTCAATGATCCTGTTCACCACCTTCTTTTTGTATTCCATCTCCTCTTTCGAACTCGCATCGATAGCAAGTGATGCGCCGTACGGTCCGAGGCTATCCATCACCTCTTTGGGTACACTCTGTAACAAGGAATAGAGCTCGTCATTGGATGTCGTTGGCAATGCAAGAACAAAGGGCACGGCTAACCGCTGAAAGTGAAAGGCAATGGCTGCTTCGTAGAGCAGATGATGGAAATCGTTCACGCTCTTCATGTCCGGGAAGCTAAAGGTGTAAACCTCAAAATTGTCCGGGATTTCGAGTTCATAATTCGGCCCCTCCCCTTTCACCCTCACTTCCGTAGGGCCGTACCAGGGGTAAATCTTGGTGGCGACCTTGGTAAAAACGCCGTTGCCCCCGTTAGCGCCACCATAGCCTCTTAGCACGCCCCTGAGGCTGGGGCCCGGTCCGTCGGCGTTGATCCATTCGCCACTGCTTCCCAGGGAACCCAGTCTTATGATATCCCCGTCGGGGAGTACCCACTCGGCACCCAGGAGATTACGGCAACCGTAATCGGTGCTGATCGTACTGGCGCCGCTGCCGAAATGGGCGGCACAACCTGCTACGACCGAACAGCTTGGCCCGGAGCTCAGCATGAGGGGGCGAAGCCCGTGTTTCATCGTCTCCAGGAACAGTTTCGTTTGCGACACATAAGGCTCGACCACGGCAATCCTGTTCTTGGGATCTATATCAATAATACTGTTCATACGCCTCAGATCGATGCAGATAAACGGCGAATCCGACGAAAGGGCGGTCACTTCGAACCCGCTGGCATGTGCCCGGTACTTCAACCCGACACGATTGCATGTTTTAACAATCGCCGAGACCTCCTCCGTATTTTCCGGCAGGATCACGGCCAGCGGCCTGGGTGAAAATTTATCTCCATAAAGGAGTTCATTTCCCCAGACAAAACAGTAACTGTCCAAATCAGTCGGCTCCCGGGAAATATTGTTAGACCCCACTGTATCTTCCAATGCCTTGTAGGCTTCATTGGATATTGTCATTTGTTCTCCTCCTTTTCTAAATAGCCTGTTGAACAAGATCGAGTATGTCGTACACTTGAATGCTATCGCCTGTCTCGGTGGCACAATCCTCAAAATTGCTTTTGCACCAGGGACAGGAACTGACAAGGGCCTCGGCCCCGACCGACCTCGCCTCTTCAATCCTTTTGGCGGCAGTCGATTCCGCAAAATCCGGGTAAGCTTCTTTCACGCCGCTACCGGATCCGCAACACCAGGCATATTCCCTGATACGGTGCATCTCGGTGAGTTTTAGACCGGGAATGGCCTTAAGTATTTCTCTTGGTACATCATAAACACCGTTGAGGCCGAATCGCTTTTCCTTGGGAGGATCATGAACGATCATCTGCCCAAATACTCTCTTTTCTTCCCCCTCCCAGTGAATCCATGGGTCGGCCAGTCTTCCAAGGTGACACGGGTCATGATATGTCACGTTCAGCGGTACTTCCTTGGTCAGCTTGATTTTGCCCTCCTTTATCAGCCGGTGGATAAACTGGGTAATATGCAGTATTTCAACATCTTCTTTCTTGCCGATCTTATCGTAAAGAACCTTAAACGACTGATAGCAATCGGCACAGGGCGTAACCACGGTCCTTACACCGGCGGTCTTCCAGAATTTAGTATTTCGCTTAGCGAATTGGGTGAGTACGTCTTTAAACCCCATCTCGTAACCCCGACCGCCACAACAGACTTCACTCTTCCCCATGATCCCCACATCCACGCCTGCATTCAAAAGGAGATTCAATCCGCTTCTTGCCGTGGGCCAAAGACTTTCATCGAAAGAGTATTGGCATCCGGCATGGAACAGAACATCCGCCTCTTCCTTACCCAGATATTTCACTCCCAGGCCGTCGGCCCAGTTGCCGCGATCGGCCTTTGGTTTTCCCATGGCATTGGCTTCACGCTTCAAGCTGTCAACCATCTTGAGGTGCTCGGGTGGGACAACACCCTTTTCCACGCATCTGAACCTAAGCTCCTGCATGATTTCATAAGGCTCCAGGTCTCTTTCGACTTTGCAGGAGACGTCACAGCCGCCGCACATCTGGCACTGGTATATCGTATCCCTGGATGCATCGTTTAAATCTATCCTTTCTTTTAGCAGGGACAGGGCGGTTATAAGACGTCCGCTTGCGGACCTGCTGTGGAAGTTATATTTTTCCATGCTGGGGCAGATTCCTAAGAACCTCGCGTCCTTCATCACCTCGTGAGGTACCCACTTGCAATACGAACACCTGTTGCATCGCATCATGTCCTGTTCATAATTTTCTAAAGCCATCTATATTACCTCCTCTTGTTAGAATATTCGTAATTTTAGTAGCACAGCTTTCCGGGGTTCATGATCCCTTTGGGATCAAAGATATCCTTAAGTCTTCTTTGTCCGATAACGGTCATCCCTTCACGGTCATAGGCGAAGCGACTCCAGGTACCGTGTGGTCTCGAGAAGAAACCGCCCATTTTAGC
>JAQYVQ010000467.1 GCA_030145435.1 Syntrophobacteria bacterium
CGGTCCAGGATCGGGCTTTCGATCCCCTTCACCTCGCAATACCGGTTCATGGTGTACTCCACCATGCTCTTTGCAGGCGGCTTGTAGTGTTCTCGCGCGCGAAGCGTGACCGCCCTCTGTTTGTCACACTTGAACACGCAAAGACCACAGCCTATACAGCGTGCGGGGTCGATGGACGCCTTCTTTTTCTTCCTCGCCTTCGGTGTCGCCTTCTGCATGGTGATCGCGTCCATGGGACAGATCTCCGCACAGGTTCCACATCCGACGCACTTCCCTTGGTCGATTGTGGCCTCGAAGTGGCTCTTCGCGATGATGGTCGGGATGTTGAACTGGCTGAGGAGGCGCAGGGCGCCGCAACAGCAGCCGCAGCAGGAGCACACTTGGAGCGGGTTTTCCAGGTTGTCGACCAGATTTACGAGCCCTGCGTCGGCTGCCCGAATCTTCGCCTCGAGGAACTCCCCCTTCGACACCCTCCGGCCCATTCCCTTGTCAACGACCAGGTCCGCCAGCCGACCCATGGCCGAGCAGACGTCCTTCGGCTTGCCGCACCCTTTTCCGAGCAAGTCCGCCTCGTGCCGGCAGCTGCACACGTTCACGAGGGCGAAGCTGTTGTTCCGATCCACCGTCTCCAGGAACTTGTCCGTGGGAAGGGCCATCACGCTGATGCCGGGCGAGTGGTCGATGGATTGCTGGATCGGAAGGATCCGGCCGAAGCGCAGGTCTTTCCCCTCCAGCCTCGGTTTGATCCAGACACAGAACTCTTCGTAGAAGGCCTCGAAGAGGCGCGAGAACTCCTTGTAGTATTCGCCGTATTCGCCGTTGCTGCGAATCATCTGGGACTCGAAGACACCCGGCGCGAGGGGCATAAAGCTGTAGACCGGGATCCCCTTCATGTTGAGGCTCGCGATCAGCAACCGGTCGGAAAGGGAGTCCAGGATCGGCCTCACCTCCCGGACGGGGCGCCTCAGCCTGCGCGCGATCGCCCGTGCCGGAAGCCCGACGAATCCCAGGGCCGAGACGACCTCTGCTTCCTCCTCGGTATAGAGAAAGGTGACCAGATCCAGGAGCGAATCGGGTATGAAGGCATCCTGCCGGTCCTTCTGGAACACGAATTTTTCAGCCACGGTTCTGTGGGCTCGTGTTGCGTGCATATTATCCTCCTTTTGGCTGCAGTTATGCCACTTCAGGATAGCCGTCCGCCCAGGCGGTGGCAACCAAGCGGCCGTAAGGGACGTCAAACCGAGTAGGGGGTGTGGAAACCATGAGTGTGCAATGTATTGTCTAAATCAGAGAGTTGAGTTACATTCTACGGCTTTGGTGCTGACGGAAAATACTTCTGCCTCTGGCAGGGGATGGTCGTTTCAATCGATGAGGTGAAGGCATGGAACAAGAGCGAGATAGGATTCCTGAGCAAATCCTGGATCACCCGGCTGTCCTCGAGCTGGGGATGGCGTTCTGGAACGAATGGAGGTTGCAGAATCCGGAAACAAGGCCGAGGCTTTCCAACGTCGTCCTGAGGGACGGGTCGTTCGTGAAGGCCGCTTTTCACGGAGCGGATCTTCGGGGGGCTGATTTCAGCGGAAGCAACCTCTTTCGAGCCGATCTCAGAGGCGCCGACCTGGTCGGTGCGAACCTCGAGGATGTGGACCTTTTCTCCGCCGACCTGCGGGGGGCCAACCTGATCGGGGCTGTGCTGAAAAATGCAGAGCTTCTCGAGGCCCGCCTGGATGCCGCCAGGCTCTGCAGGGCCGATCTGGAAAGGGCCTATTTCAGGATGGCCGGGTTGCGCGGGGCGGACCTCCGGAAGGCCTCTCTGCGGAGGGCCGATCTCAGCCAGGCCGACCTCTGTGGCGCCGACCTACGGCATGCGGACCTCTGGAGGGCCGATTTCCTGAGAGCCAAGCTCGTCCAGGCCGACCTCCGGGAGGCGAATTTTATGAGGACCCACCTTGCAGGCGCCGACCTGAGCGAAGCCACCCTCGAGGGAGCCAGGGACTTGACCGTTGAGCAGTTGGCGGCCGTGAAGACCCTCTACAAGAGCAAGTTGGATCCCGAGTTGGCGGACCAGATGCAGGCCACGTGTCCCTGGCTCTTCGAGGAACCGAAGCCTGAACCTGAAGATGACGAATTGGATGAGTGTGCCTAGCCGGGAGAAGGGGAAAGGATGAATCCCTTCGCTTTTTCAGGAATACCCGGAATCGTCTTCGGGCCCGGAGAGTTCCGTCGTGTCCATAGGACCATCAAGGAGATGGGGGACCACGTTCTGGTCGTCACGGGCGTTTCCTCCCTGGAACGGTCAGGGAAATGGGACGAGCTGGGGGGCGGACTGGAGAAGGAGTCGATTCGTTGTTCGCGCGTGACTCTGCAGGGGGAGCCCTCTCCTGATTTCGTGGACGATACCGTGTCGCGGTTCCGGGACCGGGGGATTCAGGTTGTCCTGGCCGTGGGCGGGGGCAGCGTCGTGGACGCCGGTAAGGCGATCTCCGCCATGTTGACGCAGGAGACCTCCGTGTACGAGTTTCTCGAGGGGATCGGAAACCGGACGCACAACGGAGAGAGGCTCCCCTTCGTTGCGGTCCCGACGACCTCGGGCACGGGCAGCGAGGCGACCAAGAACGCGGTGCTGAGCAAGGTCGGCCCGCATGGTTTCAAAAAGTCGATCCGCCACGATCGTTTCGTTCCGGACGTTGCGGTCATCGATCCGGAGTTGATGCTCTCGTGCCCACCCGAGGTCTCTGCGGCCTGCGGGATGGATGCATTCACGCAGCTTCTCGAATCGTATGTGTCCACCCAGGCGAGCCCCTTCACGGACGCCATGGCCTACAGTGGGATTTCCTTTCTGAAGGACAGCCTGATTCCCGTGTGCACGACAGAGGGGGAAAGCATCGAGAAGAGGGCCGCCATGGCCTATGCCTCGCTCGTGTCCGGAATGACCCTTGCGAATGCCGGGTTGGGTGTTGTTCACGGGCTGGCCTCACCGATCGGAGGGCTCTTTTCCATCCCCCACGGGGTCGTCTGCGGGACACTCGTCGGCGCAGAAACCAGGGTCAACATTGAAAAACTTCGGAAACAGGAACAGGACGGTCACACCGCTCTCACCAAGTATGCGAAGGTCGGGGCCCTCGTGAGCGGAAGGGAATTCCGAGAGGAAGAGGTCCATCCTTGCTGCGATCTGTTGATCGAGAGGATCGACGGGTGGATCGAAGCGCTCGCGATTCCCCGGTTGAGCAGGTACGGGATTCGCGCCTCCGATCTGGACACGATCGCCCGGAGCGCAGGCAACAAGAACAACCCCGTTGCGTTGAGCGTAGATGAGATCAAGGACCTCGTGTCGATGAGACTATGAAGCAGGTTCCCTGGGCATCCGAATGCCATCGTAATTATGGTGTTGGCCACTTAGGGTTCGCGCAGAAATAACTTCACATTTTCGCATCCCATCTTTGGGCCATCTTCAACCCCTCCTCATTCGCAAGATCCTCGACATAGCGGTGCTATGCCTGCGGTCTTGCTCGATCGTCGCGGCCGAATCTGACCCA
>JAQYVQ010000611.1 GCA_030145435.1 Syntrophobacteria bacterium
CTGCGTTAATGTTTAGGCATGATCAAATCCTTCAAGTGTGCCGATACCGAATCGCTCTCAAAAGGCGTCCGCGTTAAACGCTTCGTGAATATCGCAACGATAGCCCGAAGGAAGCTGAGACAACTCGAAATTGCCGGCCGACTTGAGGACCTGAGGATACCGCCCGGCAATCGACTGGAAGCACTCAAGGGTGACCGCGCCGGCCAGTATAGCATTCGTATCAACGATCAATGGCGCGTCTGCTTTCATTGGACGAAAGCGGGGGCAGAAGATGTTGAAATCGTGGATTACCACTGAGGTGAATGAATCATGAGTAAGCTCAAACCCGTAACTCCCGGCGAGATCCTTCTGGAAGAGTTTCTCAAGCCAATGGGGCTGAGCCAATATCGCTTGGCCAAGGAGGTTGGTGTTCCCGCACAGCGCATTAGTGAGATTGTCGCTGGTAAACGCACCATTACGGCAGACACCGATCTTCGGCTGTGCAAGTTTTTCGGCCTGTCAAACGGTTATTGGTTGCGCGCTCAGGCTGCACACGACACTGAGGTCGCGGAACGCAAGATGGGCCCGGTGCTGACAAGAATAAGGCCTTGGACCTCCGTTGTGGCCCAAAAAGGCGCTCCAGCCGACCGGGATACGCACGGCACCTGACCCAAAAGACCGCTACAGAACACTGCGGAGAGAACTGGACATACACCTCAAGCTGGTCGCGCTCGATGCGAGTCCCGGCGACCTGGATGCAGTCGCGGCGGAGATGTTCGCCGATCAGGGCGTGGGCAGGAAGACCGGGGACGCCAGGGGGGTCCTCATCCTGGTGGATCCGGGAATCGAGCCACCCCCCTCGAGACCCTGGAAGCATACGACGATCGAGCTGTCATTCGATTTCCCGGTGGAGACCGACAAGCAGCTCCCCTCTTCCTCCGGAAGCCCGAAAGCTTGACCGCTCATCAAAGCAACTACTATTCCCCGCAAATATACTTCCGGAGATCTCTGATTTGGGAATCGGACAAGCCCTTTATCTTTACGATCTCACCATGCATGATCTCAAATCTAACCTCATCGACGATAGGTTCACACCCACCTTTCAGAAACAATTCCAAATCATCTTCGTGCCCCTTGTAGGCCTCCGCGATTTGGTTCAAGGAAGGCCCCAGCCGATATAGGGTCTGATCCTCCGTACGATCATGGCACGCTCCACAACCTCTCTCCTGGAAGAGTTGGATACCGATTTCACCCTCCTCTGAGGCTCCCACAGGCGGAGGTGCTGCACCTGCGAGGATCGCGACAAGGAAGACAAGCAAGTTCCTCTTCATTTTTGATCGCCTCTGCTAATATTTCGGATTTCTCTTCTCCGACAGTTCCTCCAGATGCCGCACGCACCATCCCGAAACAGTGGGACAATACCTTGAGATGAGATGTGGGTCCCATAAGGTGCAGAGCTCCATGAGAATAGTAGAAAAATGTCTGGCGGTATATTTCTTCGGGTCTCGATTGTATAATCGATCACGCTGTCTCACAGTGCGCAACCCCGAACGGTTCCTGATGCCGTCAAATATGCCCCTGCAGAACGAGACCTACCAGCCAGGCCGGCGCGGCGCAGCGATCACCCTGCTCCTCCTCTGTCTGACCATGCTCTTCGACTATGCGGATCGCATGGTTGTCGGAGCCCTCATCCCGTTCATCAAGCAGGATTGGGGGCTGTCCGACCAGGCCCTCGGGGCCCTGACGAGCGTGATCTACTTGACGATTGCGATCTTCGTGGTCCCGCTGTCGATCCTGGTCGACCGGTGGAGCCGCCGGAAGATGATTTCCCTGATGGTATTCGTCTGGAGCCTCGCCACACTCGCCTGTGCCTTCACTCGCAACTATGGGCAGCTTCTCGTGGCTCGTGCCCTTGTCGGTTTGGGTGAGGCCGGCTATGCGCCGGCCGGCACGGCCTCCCTTGCTGCCGCCTATCCCCGTGAGGCCCGGGCCCGCGCCCTGGGGGTTTGGAACGCCTTCATACCGATCGGGTCCGCTGTGGGGTTCGTCGTGGGCGGCTACATCGGCCAGCACTACGGCTGGCGGCACGCCTTCGGGCTCGTGTCCCTTCCTGGGATTATCCTGGCGGTGACGTTTTGGTTCACCAAGGACTATCGAACCGTTTCGCTCCCCCATGAGGGCAGCTCGGGGCCCGAGACGGCAGGGAACTTCAGGCGCTCGGCGCTGGGGCTGTCTCGTATTCCCACGATCTGGTTCGTGTACCTGGCCTTTGCGATGAACACGGCGATCACGACCGCGCTCTTGACGTGGCTGCCCGCCTATTTTCACCGCTTCCACGGGATGGACAAGCAGACGGCAGGCAACATGGCGGCAGGGATGATGATGTTGGTCATGGTAGGCGCACCCCTGGGCGGGTTCCTGGCGGACCGCTGGATACGAAAACGGGTGAATGCCAGGATGGTCTTCTCCGGGCTCACCTCTCTTCTCTCGGCCCTGCTTCTGGCAACCGCCCTCCTGTTCGCACAATCCTCCCTGTTTCTGCCCCTGTTCGTGTGCTTCGGAATCATCACCGTTTGCTATGTGGCCCCTTCGGCAGCGGTCACGCAGGAGGTGGTCCACCCGGGAATGCGCGCACTTTCGTATGGCCTCTGCGTGATCTGCCAGCATCTTCTCGGTGGGGCCTGGTCCCCCATGCTCATCGGTGCCCTGTCGGACCGCTGGGGGCTGGACAAGGCCCTTTTTGTGCTTCCCTTCTTCGGGTTGATCGCCGCAGGCTTGCTTCTCGTGGGATCCCGATGGTACGAGAGGGACCTGGGAAGGGTCGAACAGATCGTGTTGCTCGACGAGTGAGCTTCGAATGTGAACAAACATCGTGGGGAGGGACAGGGCGATGACCGGAAAAGAACGTATTCTCAAGGCCCTCGCGTGTGGGGAACCGGACCGGGTTCCGATCTTCGAGCTGGCCATCAACGAATCCAGCATTGTGGAGCTCGGCAAGCATTTCACGGATGACGTTCCCCCTGTGAAGCACGTTTCGAAGATGACCCAGGAAGACAAGGTCAAGTATGTGGACCTGCTTGCCCTGGTCCTCGAGGAGCTGGGCAACGACGGCATCTCCACCATGTTGATCATCAGCAAAGAGCCGGCCGGCACGGACCTGGCGAAGGACAAGTACGGAACGACCTACATGCTCTCCGAGGTGGGCGAGCCCCTGCCCGTGGAGGGGCCCGTCCGGGGCCCGGAGGATCTCCACAAGGTAGCGGGCATCGAGCCGGACCCGGTAGACTTCCTGATGCTGGAGTACATGATCGAAAAGATGGGCCCGGAAGTGGCCCACTTCTTCGGCATCCCCGGCCCATTCCGCACCTCCTGGCAGCTCATGGGGGGCATGGACACCCTCCTGCTGGCCTACATTCGAAACCCGGGTTTTGTCCTGGACCTCGCCAGGATCGCCACGGACTTCAACAAGGCCGCCGTAGAGATGGCGGCCGACAAGGGTGCGGACGTGATCACCCTGCAAGGCGACCTGGCCTTCAACACGAGCACCCTGATGAGCCCGGATCAATATCGCAAGTTCCTGAAGCCATTCACCGCGGAAATCGTCGAATTCGCCCATCGGAAGGGCCTGAAGGTCATCAAGCACTCGGACGGAAATCTCTGGCCGATCCTGGAGGACCTCATCGAGGTGGGGTTCGACGGCCTGCACCCGATTCAGCCCCAGTGCATGGACATCAAGGAGGTAAAGGCGAGCATCGGAGGCCGGACGGCCGTGATCGGGAATATCGACTGCAGCTTCCTGCTGCCCTTTGGCACAGAGGAAGATGTGGAGAGGACGGTTGCGGAGACGATTCGGGTCGCTGCGCCCGGGGGCGGCTACATCATGAGTTCTTCGAATACAAT
>JAQYVQ010000162.1 GCA_030145435.1 Syntrophobacteria bacterium
CAAGGCACACTTGACCAACCCGTACGCCCCTCTGTTCATGGCGGTCTCCTGCGCCTGCCTGGGGGAATTTCACCGGGCCATCGGAATCCTGGACTACCACTGGCGAGGCGCGGAGCGAGAAGGAAGAGCGGGCCTGGCAGCGGTGTTCAGGGCGCAACTGGGCATCGTCCTCTTGCAGGTCAACAACAGGAAAGAAGCCTTGTCGAATCTCGAGGCTGCCCTCCTGGCGGCCACGAGAAACAGCCATGCCCTGGCTCGTTATCTGGCGCGGGCCGGAACGGCCTACCACCATTTCCTCGGGGGCCGGCTTTCAGAGTCCTGGGACATCTTCAACAAGGCACTGGTGGAGGCAGAGGAGGCTGGAATCGTTCGGCAATACGGTTCGGCCTTTGTCCTCGAAATGCTCTACGAGTTCAAGCGCCTCGACTGCGAGCCCCTTCCAGGCTTTGATTTCGACTCGGAGGCGGAAAAGGTCCTGACGGGACCGAATAAGCACCTCCGCGGCGTGGCCCTGCGACTCCTTGCCGTGGAGGCACGAAGCAAAGGAGGCGATCCTTCGCAGAGACAGTCGTACCTGCAGGACAGTGCGGACTGTCTGCGAGACTCGGGGGATCCCGTGCAGTCTGCCAAAACCCTTTTCGAGATGGCTCGATTGGACATCTCACGAGGGGAGACGGAAAAAGCGAGACGTTACGTCGAACAGGCCCGGCAGGGCCTCGAGGGCTACGCCGAGGAGTTCTTTCAGGATGACCTGAAATACCTGTTCGAGATCCTGACACCCGCAGCGTCACGGCCACAATACGAGTCGACCGAGCAAGTCTTCCAGAGATTCCTCGACGTCATGGAGCAGTTGGTTCCGAGCCCGGATCTCGACGAGACCTTGGGCAGGTGCGTGGCCGCCCTCAACCGGTTTCTCGGCGCCGAGCGGGGTGGCCTGTTCTGGTTTCGCGACCGCAGTGGACGCAGGGAGCCGATTCTGCGCGTCGGCGTGAACCTGACGAGTCCTGAGGTGGACTCCGAGGTCTTCCGGGACAACCTCGCCCTGGTCATGAAAGCCCACGATCAACGGGATCCCTTGCTGGTGCGCCCGGGAAGAAAGGGGGAAGGTGCGGAGGGTTATCGCACACTGGCCGTCCTTTGCCTACCCTTCCAGCTGGAGGGAAGGATGAGGGCCGTCTTCTACCACGACAATTCCTACCTGAATGACTCCTTTGACTTCCTCGACGGCCCCCTGCTCGTACGCCTCGTTCGCCATCTCAGCCTCTTCGTCGACCGGATCTGGCAATACGGACACCTCCTTGGGCAACAGACGCCGAAGACATCACCCACAGTCGTTCCGGAAGACTCTTTCGACGAGGATGAAATCGTGGCCCAGAGCCCGGTGATGCAAGCGTTGCTCTCTCAGGCCGATCAGATCGCTCGTTCCGAATCGATCGTTCTCCTTCTGGGTGAGACCGGGGTAGGAAAGGAATTGCTCGCCCGGAGGATCCACAGGATGAGCGATCGCCGCAAAGGCCCCTACGTGGTCATCGATGCAACCACGATTCAGGAGAACCTGATCGAGAGTGAGCTTTTCGGACACGAAAAGGGGGCCTTCACGGGCGCGGACCGCCAGAAGCGCGGACGCATCGAGTTGGCAAACGGCGGGACCCTGTTCCTTGACGAGGTGGGAGAGCTCCCCCTCGCGGTGCAGGGCAAGCTGCTACGGTTCCTCCAGGAAAGGACGTTCGTCCGGATTGGCGGAAGAAGGAGTCTAAACGCCGATTGTAGACTGCTGGCCGCCACCAATCGCAACCTGGAGGAAGAGGTGGCAGCAGGCCGCTTTCGTCGGGACCTCTTCTACAGGCTCAACGTTGTTCCCTTGACCCTCCCTCCCCTGCGGGAGCGGAAGGAAGATATCCTTCCCCTGGTCGAGCGCTTCCTCGACCACTACGGCAGGGACATGCATCGCGCTCGGCCTGCCCTTCCATGTGCGGACGAAAAGAGGCTCGCCGACTATCCATGGCCCGGCAATGTGCGGGAACTCAAGAACATGGTGGAACGTGCCGTCCTGCTGTTCGACGGGAGGCGGTTGGACTTCAGCTTTCCGGCGAGCTCCCGGTTGTCCTCGACGCACCCCTTCGCAGACATGCCCACCATGGAAGAGTTGCAGCGCCGGTACATCCGACACGTGCTCGAGAGCACCGGGGGACGAATCCGGGGCCCTGAAGGGGCCGCCGAACGACTCGGCATGAAACGGACGACCCTCTATGCCCGGATGAAGAAGCTGGGCTTGACCTGAGGGTCCAAACAGCGCCTCCGCATGTAGCCTTATGCACCACCGAATTCACCGTCCCGGAAGCCGTGGAATCCTTCCAACGATTTCCCTTGTTTTCTGAAAAAAATGGTTGACAGGATTGAACAAAGGCTGGTAGTTTGGTCGGACCACTCTACCACTATGGCCTCGATCTTCTGTTCGCGTATCCACTTCACCGATAGCCCTCGGAATCGAGTCAGACGAGACACGAAGGGGGAAGGATGAAGAAGAAAAGTAAGTCGGGAGGACAAAGGAAAGGGATTGCGTTCAAACCTTTAAGCAAGAAGACCTTTTCTGATGAGATCATCGATCAGATACTTTCGATGATTATCACCGGCGAGCTGAAGGCGGGAGATAGGCTGCCGGCCGAAAGACAACTATCGGAATCCTTCAGGGTGAGTCGAAATTCCCTGCGTGAAGCACTGAAGACCCTGGAAAGTCTGGGCATCGTGCGGCGAAGCCCCAGGGGCACAACGGTCTGTGCCCCCGAAGAAACCCGCTATCCGAGCTTTTCTCTGGCCGCAGCCAGCTCGACGCCCGAACAGGTAGCCGAAGTCATCAGAATCCTATCTGTGGCTAGTGTCGCTTTGGCGGCTGAGCGCGCAACGGAAAAAGAAATCAAAAGGATGGCAAAGGCCTTGCAGGAACCGAGGGACGGACGTGAGGCCGTAGCGCATCACTACACCTTTCATCGGACTTTGGCCACATGGTCAGGGAATCCACTTTTGATGGAAGTGTTCAATCTGGTGGCAGGCCTGGCAGCTCAAGACCCAAGAGCGATTCATGCGATACAGCAGTGGGATGAGGAAAGGCTGGCTACAATCTTTCGAAAAGTCTCTCACGGGCACAGAAAGATCCTCAAGGCGGTTGAGGCCCATGATGTCCCTGCCGCCAAGAAGTGCATGGGAGACAATCTTGACTATATTGAATCCGTTGTGGCCGAGGTAATCGAATCGAAATAGGGAAGCAAAGGGGGGTACCTATGAGACGGGGGACATGGGTAACTATTGGCTTTTGTTGTGTGTTGGCCCACCTTGGCCTGGCGGCAA
>JAQYVQ010000175.1 GCA_030145435.1 Syntrophobacteria bacterium
CTGAACCACCGGGCAAGAACCAGGGCCAGGAAGGCGCCGAAGACGGCAAAGGGCGTGCCCAACAGGATGCTGAAGGGCAGGGACCAGCTCTCATACTGGGCCGCAAGGATGAGGTAGACGAAGAGCAGGGCAAACACGAAAACGATGGCGCCCGTGCCTGCGGCCTTCTTCTCCTGGAACGACATGTTGCTCCAGGCATAGCCCATGTCCGGGGGGAGGGTCTCGTGTGCGACTTCTTCCAGCGCATCGATTGCCTGTGCCGACGTGGATCCCGGAGCCGGCCCGCCGGTGAGTTCCACGGCCCTGTACAGATTGAAGCGAGTGGTGTAATCCGGGCCCACGGTCTCTTGGATGTCGACAAAGGCGGCCAGGGGGACGCTCTCGCCTGCCCGGTTCTGGACGTAGAAGAGATTGACCTGGTCCTCGCTCAAC
Source organism: Syntrophobacteria bacterium (assembly GCA_030145435.1). Classification (GTDB taxonomy): domain Bacteria; phylum Desulfobacterota; class DSWW01; order DSWW01; family DSWW01; genus S015-6. Next base: position 433 of record JAQYVQ010000175.1, read on the forward strand.
CTGTATTCCGGTTCCGCCTGGATGTAGGCCTTGTACAACCTGCCGAACCGATTGAAGTCATTCACATAGGACCCGCCCAGGAAGGCGCCCACTGTCGTGTAGATGTCATCCAGGGCGACCCCTGCCTTGAGGACCTTGTCCTTGTTGATGTCCATGTATCTCTGGGGCACGGTTGCCCGAAAGGTGGTGAAAACCGATCCTATTTCCGGCCTTTCCATCGCGTTCTGGATGAATTGCGTCGCCTGCCGGGCAAGATAGTCCGGCGTGTTCCCGGCCCTGTCCTGAAGCATCAGGGTGAACCCGGAACCGTTTCCCAGGCCGGGGATGGCAGGTGGCCCGAAGGCAAAGGCCTCCGCCTCGATGACGGCAGAGTGAAGGTCCCTGTTCAGCAGTTGAACGACCTCCTTGGCCGTCTTGTCCCGCTCACTCCAGTCCTGGAGGGAACAGAAGACAAACGCCGCGTTCGAGGACATGCTACCGGAGAGCATGCTGTAGCCCGCCGCTGCGGTGATGAACTCCACCTCCTCGTATTGCCCGATGATTTCCTCCACTTTCTTGGTAACCACGTCCGATCGCTGGAGGGAAGCTGCGTCGGGCAGCTGAATGTTCACGAAGAAATAGCCCATGTCCTCCTCGGGCATGAAGCCGCCCGGCAGGATTCTGCCGAGGGCAACGAGGCCGACGGTCACGATGAGGATGAAGATCAATCCCCTGCGTATCTTTCGAGTCAGCGCCCTTGCAAGGGTCATGTAGGCATCGGTGGACTTGTCAAAGACCTTGTTGAAGCCACTGAAGAAGATCCCCAGCAACCCGCGCGAGGGTTCTCGCTTCCTGAGAAGCAGGGAACAGAGGGCAGGGCTCAGGCTCAAGGCGTTCACGGATGAGAAACAGACCGAAACAGCGACCGTAATCGCGAACTGCTTGTACAGGCTGCCCGTGATGCCTCCCATGGCGGCCACCGGGATGAAGACCGCTACCAGGACCAGTGTGGTCGCGATGACCGGTGCGGTGACTTCTCTCATGGCTTCGGTTGTCGCCGTCTTCGGGTCCAGCCCTTCTTCGATCTTCACCTGGACAGCCTCGACAACCACGATCGCGTCGTCCACAACTATGCCGATGGCAAGCACCAGACCGAGAAGGGACAGGACATTCACCGTGAACCCGATCAGAGGGAACGCGATGAAGGCGCCCACGAGCGAAACCGGGATGGCGATGGTCGGAATCAGGGCCGCTCGCCAGTCCTGGATGAACACATACACGACCAGGATGACCAGGGCCAGGGCGATGAACAAGGTCTCGATGATTTCGTCGATGCCTGCCGTGATGGCCAGCGTGGTGTCAATGGAGATATCGTATCGGACGCTCGGCGGGAAGGCCCCGGAGAGGGTCTCCATGGTGTTCTTGATCTCTTCGGCAAGGGCGACGGCGTTCGAGCCGGGCGCTTGATACAGGCCGATGATGGCGCATTCGCTCCCGTTCAAGCGGGGAAAGGCGTTGTAGGTTTCGACGCCCAACTCGACCCGGGCGATGTGCTTGATCTTTACCTGAGAACCTTCATCTGTGGTTCGTACGACGATTTCGCCGAACTCCTCTTCCGATTGCAGGCGCTCGGGGAGTCTCACTGTGTAAGTGAATTCCGTGCCCGGAGGCGCAGGCTCTGCGCCGAATTTTCCGCCGGGGACGATCACGCTCTGGGCACGAATCGCGTTCACGATCTCGGGCACCGTGACTCCCAACTGGGCCAGGCGATCCGGCTTGATCCAGACGCGCATCGAGTAGTCGCTCGCCCCGATCACGTTCACCCGCCCGATTCCCTTGATACGAGCCAGGGTGTCTTTGATGTTGATGAGGGCGTAGTTGCCGAGGAAGTCCTGGTCGTACCTCCCGTCCTCGGAGG
>JAQYVQ010000226.1 GCA_030145435.1 Syntrophobacteria bacterium
TCCGGGCGTCCCCCAAGGTCCCATTAAGGTTTGCCATCACTGGGTCGATTTGCCGATCGAGCTTCCGCACCAGGTTTTCGGCAGCCTGCATGGTCCCCTTCAGGGCCTTCAGGCTGTCGGTCACATCAGGGGACCGGACCACCTCTTCGATGCCCTTGAGTGCGTCCCGAATCGAGTTTGCGATCTCCTGGAGGGGCAGCTTCTTCAAACCCTCCATCAACTCCTGCATCCCGGACTTGATCGTCGGGATTTCAGGATATCGCGTCTCGATCCCCGCCAGGGTGACCTCGGTGTCCGGATGAAAATCGATGACGAGCATCATCTGGCGTGTGAGAAAACTCTGCTGTTCCAGGTTGACCCGAAGGCCATACTTGATGAGTTGGTCGATCCTGTCGTCCGGATTCTCGAACGCAGGCCTCCCGCCGCGTACGTGAAACGTCTTGGGCTCGATTTCGAACAGGACCGCAATGTACACCTTTATCTCGTCGGGCTCAGTGAGCAATTTTATGTTGGTCACGGATCCGATCTTGACACCCCTGCATACCACAGAGGCTCCCTGATTCAGCCCGAACACGGAACCCTCGAAGAACGAAATATACGTCTCTTTTTGGGTGAAGAACCGGCCGCTGCCGAAGACGATCACGGCCGCCACGGCGAGGACGATCGCGCCCACGACAAAGACACCGATCCGGGTCGGATTGATCTGTTTTTTCATGGCTTCTAGTTCCTTTCCATCACCCGTCCGCGTTGTCCGATTCTCCCCTCGTGAGGAACTTCCGCACCTTCGGGTCAGGAGACTCGGTGCGCAGGGTGCTGGGGTTCCCGAGGGCGATCTGCGTCTTCGTGTCCACGTCGAGGAACACCGAGTTGTCCGCGATGGCGAAGATGCTGGCGAGTTCGTGGGTCACCACGACGATCGTGGTTCCCAGGCTGTCCCGAAGCTCCAGGATCAGGTCGTCGAGGAGCCGGGCGCTGATCGGGTCCAGGCCTGCCGAGGGCTCGTCGAAGAACAGGACGTCCGGATCCAGGGCCATGGCCCGGGCCAAGCCGGCCCGCTTGCGCATCCCGCCGCTGATCTCGGAAGGGAAGTACTCGTCGAAGCCAGCCAGTCCCACCAGCGCCAGCTTCAACGAGACGAGTTCCCGGATCGACTCGGCCGTCAGGTCCGTGTACTGCTGCAGGGGAAGGGCCACGTTCTCCGCAAGGGTCATGGAACTCCACAGGGCGCCGCTCTGGTAGAGCACGCCGAAGCGCCTCATCATCCCGGCCCGTTCCTCGGGGTCGGAATCCCAGAAACTCACACCATCGTACAGGACTTGACCCTTGGCGGGTGCCATGAGCCCGATCATGTGCCTCATCAGGGTGCTCTTCCCGCAGCCGCTTCCCCCCATGATGACGAAGACCTCGCCCGGGGAAATCGAGAAATCCAGATCCCGCATGACCACGAAGCTCCCGTAGGCCATGGTCAGGTTCTGTATCTCGATGTTGATGGCTCCGTGTTCTGGCTGTTCCGGCAATGTGTATTCCTATTAGGTATTAGCTGTTAGGTATTAGGTATTAGCTCCCATCCCTTGTCCCCATGAGGACTATCGCTCGTCCTCGTCCTCGAATTCGGGCTCGGTGCGTACCCCCTGGCATCTTAGATTCCCTCTCCCTCGAGGGAGAGGGTTAGGGTGAGGGTGGCACAGAAGCTCCCCCTCATCCTGACCTTCTCCCCAGAGGGGAGAAGGAATTGCCACTGTGCTTAGGGATTCCCGCGGGAGCCTGCCCCCGCAATCTTTAGGCGGGGGCGGGAATGGCGGCTTCTTTTCTTTCCCCTTCCTATACCCCAAGCACATTGCAGACGAAGGTTATGATCGCCGTGGCCGTGATGATGGCGACGATCCCGGTCACCACTGCCGAGGTGGTCGCATCGCCAACTGCTGAAGCGCTGCGGCCGCACTGCATTCCCCGGAGGCAGCCGGCCAGGGCCACCAGGGCACCGAAGACGACCGCCTGGAAGATTCCGATCCAGAAATGGGTCAGGCTGAGCGCGCTCTGCGTCCGGACCGCGTATTCGGTCACAGAGATGTTCAGCATCCCCACGCCCACGAATGCGCCGCCCAGGATGCCCATCAGATCCGCATAGACACACAGGAGGGGCATCATCAGGATCAGGGCGACCATGCGCGGCATTACCAGGAATTCCATGGGGGACAAGCCCATGGTTTCGAGGGCATCGATTTCCTCGTTGACCTGCATGGTGCCCAGTTGCGCGGCAAAGGCGGCACCCGTTCGGCCTGCCATGATGATACCGGTCATGATCGGGCTCATCATGCGGACCATGCCGATGCCGACCAGGTCGGCCACATAGATCTCCGCGCCGAACATACTCAGCTGTATAGCCCCAAGGAAGCCGAGGATCATGCCCACCAGGAGGCTGATGAGCGAGACGATGGGCAGGGCCTGAAATCCGCACTCCTGCATGGTGAGCGTCAGGTCGGATCTGCGGTAGCTCGCCTTCCCTGCCAGGAACTTGAGAAAGGCGAGTGTGGCTTCACCCACGAAGGTGAGCATCTCCCGGGCCGATTCGTGTGTGGCGAGCGCGCTCTTGCCGACCCGGGTGAAGAACCCCTCGCGACCCTCGTCTTTTCGCGCCCCCTCCCGCTCCGGGACCTCAGAGGCCAGGGCAAGCAGACGGCGGGCGCCCGGGGGCAGTCCCTCCTCGTCGAGAACGGCGTTGCTCCGAGAGCACTGGTCCTTCAACCGGATCAGGAACGTAAGAAGCGCGCTGTCCCAGCCGGTGAGATCCTGCGTGTCGACCGTGACGCGCCGGATTCCAGGGTCGGACTCGACCTGCCGGGCCACCTCTGCTGCCGACGGCAGACGGTCCTCGACCGTCCAGCTGCCCGAAAGACGGACGAGCAGGCTTTCGTCACTCGGTCGGCTGAAGGTCAGGCCCCATCGGGCGGTTTCTGCTTCCATGGCAAGGGGGTCACCGTTGATTCCATCATGTTTCCAATACTATGTAACATAACACAGCCAAAGATCTACCGTTACTGCATTGCGTCGGCCAGAGCCTCACGCAGTTTGTCAGAACCGGGATTGCTGACCGTGCGTTTTACGAGGATGTCCGTGGGTCGGGTCCCTCTTTCGTAATACCTCTCGTTCCACTTCGCCCGTGTGATCACGCCCGCCCCCTCGGCCGAAACTCCCGCATAGACCCCTTGATTGCTCGTGTAAGCAAGCATGTCGAAGCTGAAGGTCAGGGAGGTCTGCCCTTTGGCGCCGGCCCCCACGGGTCCGAGGGCGATGCTCACGTCGCCTCCAAGCCTGAACGATGAAGAGTAGAACGATTCCACCCCTTTCGTGGTCATGACCAGGAAGACCATGTCCGAGGATTGGGCCCCGATTTGCAGGCCGAAGCTCCCTGTTCGCAGCTTGTAAAAGGCAGGTTGACTCCACGCCCCCGTTTCTTCGTCCCGCACCAGCAAGACGCCCGTCCCACCCTCGAATCCGAAAAGGAAGGCCCCTTTGAGGAGTTGCGGTACGATAAGAATCGCCTTGGCGTACCGCGCCTGGGTCGGGGTCCAACCGATA
>JAQYVQ010000240.1 GCA_030145435.1 Syntrophobacteria bacterium
GCCCAAACCTTCAACCCGGTTTTCCTCAGACGGTTCGTTCCATTCCCAGGTGTCACCGGACGGAGCCGTAAGCTTCACGTGGGGAGCATTTACCGGCACTTCCAGTCCGCGACAGACAAAGGTCCAACCGAACGTATTCACTCCCAGCATGGCGATGTTCTTGATCCGATCCTTGTCGACGCGCTTGACCCCCAGCATGTCATAGACTTCCTGCCCGTGCGCCCATGTCTCCATGAGCCGGGCCGTTATTTTGGACCGAACACTCATATCCGGGCCGGCCCATTTGACACGGGCTTTCGGGTTGGCTGCCGCATATCGATCCGACATGGAAAGACAGAATGTGTGCCACTCGTTAAGCAGGTCCTTCCCCTTGAGACCTTTTATCCACGTGTTTTCGAAGTCACGCAGGGAGCCCCCTACCACGTGAGTCGCCACTTGCTGCAGGAACTCGTCAAAGGCCGCGCTGTCCTTCAAGGTCAGGTCGGCAGCCCAATTCCACAAGTGCAGATGGGTAAGCACGTCGTTGATCTTCCAGCCCTTGAACTGGGTCGCACGTTCGAGATCCTCGTCCTTCAGCGGCTCGAGCAATGCATAGAGTGCTTCACTCTCATCCCGGAAATCAATCGCCTGTTGAATCATGATTCACGCTCCTTGTCTTGAGAAATTCCCAGCCGCCCAAGAGTTCTTCGGCTCCCTGGACAATACCATCCACCAGCTCCTTAACCGGCACCACCCGGTCGAGAACACCCACGGCCAGCGAAACGAGCTTACTCGGCTTTTCGCCCATCCATTCATCGTCAAAGGCGAACTCGCCCGCCGGGTCGACGTCGGTCTTCCATGACGGATCCTTGAAGTTCACGCGCTCCACCATCCTGAGCCACTCCTCTACAGGCATTTGATCGCGCATGTCCATTGCTTCTTTGAAGGCCACCGGGTCCGGAGGAGACAGGACCTGGCTGCGAAGCTGAGGATGATAGGGTGAGGACCGGACGATCTTCTCCTTTGCCTTCTCGCCGAGCGGGCACTCGTCGGTGGCCATGAAGGCGGTTCCCATCATGATGGCTTCGGCCCCCATCCCAAGGGCCCCCAGGAATCCGTGGGCATCGCCGATGCCTCCGGCAGCTATGAAGGGAACCTCGAGCTCTCTCACCGCCTGGATCGTGGTTATCATTGTGGGCAATTGCTCAGGGCTCTTGAACCCGACACCTTCCAACCCCACAACGATGAGGGCGTCGGCCCCGAGCTTTTCCGCATGCACAGCGTCTCGGACTCTAGCACATTTGTGCACCCAGGTCAGTCCGGATTCCTTGATCCGGGGCGCCAGGGAATCAGGCTTGTAGCCGGCGGTTTCGACCGGCACCTCTTGTTCGATGCACACCTCCAGCATTTCCTCGATACCAGGGCAGACCCCGAAGCTCAGATTCACCCCGAACACCCCTTCGGTCGCGTCACGGCAGTTCCCGATCGCCTCCCGTAGCTTCTCCGGGGTCCGGTAGGCAGAAGCGGTAATGAGCCCGTACGCCCCCGTGTCGGCGACAGCCGCCGCAAACCTCCAGTTACCGATGCCGGCGTAGGCACCCTCCAAAATGGGGTACTTGCAGCCCAGCAGATCGGTCACCCGGGTCTTCCACTCCATATCGTTAGAGTCCTTCCATTCTTGCAATCACCTGGCACATGACCTCATCGGCCCCACCTCCGACGGAGAATACCCGGCCATCACGGTAGTAACGTGTGATGAGTGTCTCGTTCATGAAGCCCATCCCGCCGTACATCTGCATGCAGCCTGTCGCCACTTCCTGAAAAAGCCTGGCCGCCTTCAGTTTTCCCATGGTGATCTCCTTGGTGGCATCCAAACCGGCTTGTTTCATCTTCACAATGTGATAGGTGAAGCGTTTCATGCATTCGATCTCAGTGAGCCATTCTGCGATGCGGAACTGCAGGACCTGCTTCTTGATCAGCGGCTTGCCGAACACGATTCGTTGCCTGAGGTAGTCCACGGTCATATCGATCATATCCCGGGTGGTGATATAACCCGAAGGAAGAATGGAATACCGTTCGTGCTGGAACTGCTGCATTTGATAGATGAAACCCTCCCCTTCCTCGCCGATCAGGTTTTCGCCCGGCACACGGAGGTCGTCGAAGAACAGCTCGGCCGTGTCGCTGCTCCTCATGCCGAGCTTGTCCAGCTTCTTGCTGACCTCGAATCCGGGCAAGTCGGTTGGAACGACGAACAAGCTGTAACTATGGTACCCCGGGGCGTCGCTCGTTCTCGCCAGGAGGGTCATGAAGTCTGCCTGCGTACCATTCGTGATGTATGTTTTGGAGCCATTGATGACGTAGGAGTCACCGTCTCTCTTCGCCGTCGTGGCCAGGGCCCCCACGTCCGAACCCGCCCCGGGTTCGGTGACCGCGATCGAGGTCACCATGTCGCCGGCAAGGGCCGGCTTCAGGTAGGTCTCCTTCAGATAGTCGCTCCCGAACTCGGCTATTGCAGGTGTCGCCATGTGCGTTTGGACAGCAATCGCGACCGGAATGCCAAGTCCCTTGATGTGTCCGAGTTCCTCGAGAAATACCAGCTCAAACCAGTAATCCAGTCCCTGCCCACCATACTTTTCATCGTACCGAATCCCCAGCAAACCGAGGTCGCCCAGTTTCTTGAAGAGATCGTGAAGGGGCGGCAGGCCCGTTTCCTCCCATTCCTCCATGTTCGCATTGATCTCTTTTGCAACAAAATCCTTGACCGTTTGCCGGAGTATGTCATGGTCCTCGTTGAAATACATTTCGTCCGGGTGCGTGATCTTCTCTGCCATACTCTGCTCCTTCCTTTCATCAGGCTGGTTCAGACCCGAAGGGCCTTCTTGTTCACCTTTCCCACCGCGGTGAGGGGCATGGCGTCCACGATTTCTATGATCTTGGGCACCTTGTATGGCGCCAGCTTTTCACAGGCAAAGGCTGTAACTTCCTCCCTGATTTCGTCATCCGACCGATCCATGTAGGCTTCGCTCTTCTGGACAATCAGTTTCACGAGTTCGCTTCCCGGGCGCTCGGGATTCGCCACGCCGACGATCGCACAGAGCATAATGGCCGGGTGCTCGTACAACTTTCCTTCCACTTCCGTAGAAAAGACCTTGTATCCACCCACAACGACCATGTCCTTCAACCGATCTACCACCCAGATGTAGCCGTCCTCGTCCATGTAACCCACATCCCCGGTGTGCATCCATAGCTTGCCGTCGTGTTCGCGCAGGGCATGGGCGGTTTCCTCGGGCTTGTTGTGGTAGCCCTTCATGACCTGTGGTCCATGTACGATGATCTCGCCGGGTTCCCCCAGGGGCATTTCCTGGTCCCCGGTTTCAACGTCCATGATCTTGACAAGGGTGGACGGGACCGGCACGCCCACGGACCCGACCTTCTTCCTCCCCTTGAAGGGGTTGATGGTGAACATGGGGCTGCACTCGGTCATGGCCAGCCCTTCGGTCACCTTCCCCTTGCCGACCAGTTCTTCGACAGAGTTCATTCCTTCCACGGAAAAAGGGGCCGAACCGGAAAAACATTTTCTCATTGAGGAGAAATCCAGTTGACGAAAGGACTCTTCGTTCATGAGCATGGTGTAGAGCGAGGGGGACAAGACGCCCCAGGTCGGTTTCAGCGCATCCCATTCCTTGATCAAGTGCTCGAGGTCCCTCGGATTGGGGATCAAGGTCTGTTCGGCACCAAGGTGCAAGTTCACACAACAAACCATGATGCCTGCCACATGGAACAAGGGAAAGGCGGCAAGATTTCGCTCCGCGCCTAGTTCCATTTCAAGCCACGCATTGAATTGGGCCAGGTTGGCCAGCATGTTTCCGTTGGTCAGAACCGCGCCTTTCGGCACGCCGGTGGTGCCGCCCGTGTAGAGAATGAAGGCCGGGTCTTCCCGAGTCAGATCCACGGGCCGTGCCTCAGGCGGATAGGCCCGGCAGAAATCCACGAAGGACATGACCTCCTTACCTTCTACAGGCGAACCCTTTGGGGTCGCATCGGCTTCGGAGAGAAGATCGAACGCCCCGGCCACGAGCACGATTCGGAGGTTGTCCACCCTGTCCGCGGTCTTCAAGAACACGTTTTCGAACATCATGTCCAGGGAGACCATAGCCTTAGCCCCGGAGTCGTTCAATTGATAGGCCATTTCATCCGGGGTGAACAACGGCGACAGCCCGGTAACAATGCATCCCGCCTTGAGCGCGCCGATGATAGCGATGACATGCTGCGGGATATTGGGCATGTTCAAGGCGATCACGTCACCTTTTCCAAAACCCTTCTCGGCCAGTCCCCTCGCAAAACGGTCGGCCCACCCCATCAGTTCCCGGTAGCTCAGCTGTATGCCCAGGTAATTCAAGGCCGGCCGGTCGGCATACCGGCTGCCGCTCTCTTCAAAAATCTGAGTGAGCGACTGACCATAGATCTCAACCTCAGGACCTACGCCCGGATCATAGTTCTTGAGCCAAACATTCGGATCATAGATCATGGCGGGCCCCCTTCAGGTCTATATCCTTTTCAAACGCCTTCATTCCCTCTCCCTTGAGGGAGAGGGTCAGGGTGAGGGTGTCACAGAGGCTCCGCTCATCCTGACCTTCTCCCCAGAGGGGAGAAGGAATTGCCGATTGAGACCAGGAGATTGCTTCGGTCGCTTTCGCTCCCTCGCAAGGTCCGCTAGGGCACCTCGGCCTCAATCGTCATCATCCTCGTCGTCGTCATCATCGTCATCGTCCGGAACAAATTTCTTCACGTAACCCGTGTGGATGTCCCCTTCTTGAAAGGCGGGGTCGTCCATGATCTTCAGATACAAGGGGATGGTCGTCTTCACCGGTTGAATCGTGAACTCCAGAAGTGCTCTCTTGAGCACCCGAATCGCCCCTTCCCGGGTCAGGTCGTACCCTACGAGCTTGGCCACCAGGGAATCGTAAAAGATCGGCAGCACATATCCCTGATACAGGTGAGTGTCCAAGCGCACACCGAATCCCCCCGGAGGGATGTATTCTTCGATGGTCCCGGGGCACGGCATGAAGTTGAAGTCCGGGTCTTCGGCGTTGATCCGGCACTCGATGGCCCAACCCTTGAGATTCAAGTCGTCGAAGGTGTAGTCGAGCTTGCCACCGTCGGCCAGCCGTATTTGCTCTTTCACCAGGTCCACACCGGTGACCATCTCCGTGACAGGGTGTTCTACCTGTATGCGGGCGTTGATCTCCATGAAGAAGAAGTTGCCTTCCCGGTCGAGCAGGAATTCCACGGTGCCGGCATTGAAGTAGTCCACCGCCCTGGCCGCGTCGATAGCGGCCCGGCCCATGGCCTCCCGGAGTTGAGGTGTCACGGCCGGAGAGGGCGATTCTTCGATAAGCTTTTGGTAGCGCCTCTGAATCGAGCACTCCCTTTCGCCCAGGTGGATCACGTTCCCATACTTGTCGCCCAAGACCTGGAACTCGATGTGCCTCGGATCGACCAGGCATTTCTCTACATACAGCGTGTCGTCGCCGAAAGCAGCGTTGACTTCCGCTTTTGCGATCAAAAAATCCTCGCGCAGGACCTCTTCGTCAGGACAGATGCGAATGCCTCGACCGCCGCCGCCTGCCGCGGCCTTGATCATAACCGGATATCCGATCTCGGAAGCGAAAACGGCCGCATCGTCAACCGAGGCCACCCCGCCCGGGCTGGACGGAACGATGGGCACGCCGGCCTGGTTGATGATCGTCTTGGCCCGTATCTTGTCACCGGCCAGCTCGAGGGTCTCCGGAGCAGGGCCGATGAAGACCAGGCCGGCATCCCGGCAGGCCCGGGCGAACTCCCCGCTTTCTGCCAGATAACCATAGCCCGGATGCACGGCCTCTGCCCCTGACTTCTTTGCCGCCTCGATGATGGCCTCCATGTTGAGATAACTCTTGGCGCTCATGGGCGGCCCGATGCAAACGCTCTCGTCGGCATGACGGACGTGCAGGCTGTCGGCGTCCGCCTCGGAATACACAGCCACGCTCGTGATGCCCAGGTCTCTGGTCGCGCGGATGACCCGGAGGGCAATCTCACCCCTGTTGGCAATCAGTATCTTGGAAAACATCCCTCTACATCCTTCTGTATTGCCCTGTCTTACAAGCCCAAACTCTTGGCCAATTGCTCGTGATGAAAGTCGGGGTCACCGTGGGCCATATCAGCGGCCACGGTTCGGCGGTGGTACAGGTGCAGGTCGTGCTCCATGGTGAAGCCGATGCCGGCGAAGATCCGATGGCCCACGGTGGTGGTCTTGCGACCCATCTCCCCTGCCCTGATCTTGGCCATGCTGACCTCTTTTTCCGCCGGTTCTCCGGTGGAGAGCTTCCACGCCGCCTTGAACACCAGATTGCGGGTACCCAGTATGTCGACCCACATGTCGGCCAGGTAGTGCTGCATGGCCTGAAAGCTTCCGATGGGCTGTCCGAACTGCACTCGCTCCTTGGCGTAGGCCAAGCTCAGTTCCAAGCTCGCTCGCATGGCGCCAACGGTTTCGGCGGCACGGGCTACAGCGGCCCTGTTCAGCGCGGCCTTGACCACAGGCCATGCCTGATCCACTCGACCGACAACGCTGCCCGCATCCAGCCGGACCTTGTCAAAGGCAACTTCACACTGATTGTCCTTGGAAATGGTCTTGAGCGGACTAACGGTCACCCCGGGGTGGCCCCTCTTCACCAGGAACAGGGTCAGTCCGGCCGCCGGGTCCGAGGCATCGCTCGTTCGCGCAACGCACAGGATGTAGTCTGCCACCAGGGCGTCGGGCACAAAGAGCTTGACACCGTCGATGACCCATCCATCGTCTTCCTGCACAGCCTTGACCTT
>JAQYVQ010000626.1 GCA_030145435.1 Syntrophobacteria bacterium
CGCCCCAGTCCTGACAGACCAGGGTGATTCCCTGGAGCCCGAGGGCCTCGATGAACAACAGGAGGGACCCTCGATGAAACTCAAACCCGTATGCCTCGTCGTCTACGGGCTTGTCGGAACGGCCGAAGCCGAACAAATCCGGTGCAACCGCTCTGTGCCCGGCTGCAGTGAACACGGGAATCATCTTCCGGTAGAGGTAGCTCCACGTGGGCTCCCCGTGGAGACAGAGAAAGACCTGCCGGGCATCCTGTGGCCCCTCGTCCAGATAATGCATCCGCAATCCGCCGTATCCCGGAAGGTCCTCGACATAGTTGGGTGGGTAGGCAAACCCGGGGAGTCGGTCGAAGCGCTCCTCCGGGGTTCTCAAAATTTCGGTCATGGTCTGTTCCCCTGTCTTGGAATGCACAAAGGATTAGATGATCGAGGTCCTGCGATCGATGCGGTTTCTGCCCTACCCCAGTTTCAGGGCTGCCTCCGCGTTCTTCCCCAGTATCATCTCCTTGTCCTGATCCGTGATCTCCGGGAGCCCCATGATCTGAAGCGGCGCGGGGTACTCGAGATCCCGGATGCACTGCACCCACTCCTTCTGCGAGTAGAGCTCGGCAAAACAAGGAAAGTCGGTGCCGAACAGGACTTTTTGCACGCCTCCGTGCATGAGCTTGGCCATCGATATCGCCTGGTACAGCGCCAGGGGGAAGACGGCATGCGTGTGCTGCCATGCCGAGATGTCCGCATAGACATTTCGATTCTTCCCAGCCACGGCCACCGCTTCATCCACCCACGGGGCCCCGAAATGGGCCATGATGAAGACAATCTCGCGAAAGTCTACCGCAAGCTTGTCAACGTAGACGGGCCTGCAATACCTCAGGTAGGAGTCAGGGGGGCCCATCCCGGTGTGAACGACGATGTTCGCTCCCAGGCGAGCCGCCTCCTCATACAAGGGGTAATACTCGATTTCGTCAGGAGTGAAACCGGTCAGGGGCCACAGCTTCATTCCCTGGCATCCGAGTTCCTCCACGCACCGCTTCAATTCCGCGATCGCCCCTGCAGCCCGTCGCGGGTCGATCCCGGCATAGGGGATGATCCGGTCCGGGAATCTCTTGTAGGCGTCTCCGATCAAGTCATTGAAATCCCTTGCAGAGTGCGTGCCCGAGGCCCAGGCGATCTCGAAATCCACGGCCACGAGCAGGGTCTTGTCGATCCCGGCCGCATCCTTCTCGGCGATCAGCCGCTCGATGGATGCCTGGAAGAAGTTTTCTTTGTTCTTGAATCCCGCAAAATCGGCGGTGTTGTCCATCACCTTCCGCAGGCTGCCCTCCGGCATCTGCTCCGGCCAGATGTGACAATGCGCATCAACGATCATCGTCGAATCCCCCCTTCTAGGGTTTCAAGACGTCCTCCCTGTCAAAATCGGCCAACCGCCTTCCGCCTGCCTTCTCGAAGGCATCGATCCAGGCCTGCACCCTCTCCCTGCCGTACGTCTCGTGCCAGGCGGCGAGAATCCGATCCACCGGGATGTCCGCGTAGGTTCCGTGATAGGTCAGGTATTCCATGTACCGATGGTTCTCCATGTCGTACTCCTGGAAGAGGGAATCCTCACGCCCGTCGAATTCGAGGGGAGCCACCTTGTGACGTTGGCACAGCTCCTTGTTGAAGGCGGGCGTCGACTTGACCCACTTTCCCTCCAGGTAGAATTCCGTGAAACCGTGATACACGAACAGGTCCGAGCCGAGGTATTCGATCAGATTCGTCGACGCAAGATGACTCCTCACCGTGGCAAAGCCGACCCTCGAAGGGATCCCCCCTGCCCGGCCGACGGCGCACAGGAGGGCCGCCTTGCAGACACAGTACCCTCTTCCCATCTGCAGCAAGTTGCTCGCCCGGTAATGTTCCGGCAGGTAGAAAGGGTAGTACGGATCGTACAGGATTCCATCCCGGACCGCGTAGTACAACCTCACGGCCCTCTCCCTCGGGTCCTCGCAGTCTCCGAGCACCTTTGACGTGAAATCAACGACCACGGGATGATCGCTGTCGAGTATGGCAGTAGGCTCCAGGTACTTCCCGTCAACCATCGCTGCTCCGCCTCCTTTGAGCAAGTCATTCCAAGAGTTCAAACTTTGATTATAACGCATAGGAAGATACTGAGAAAGGCGGGAGGATGGATTTCTCGGTTCCTTTAATTTTTCCAACTACTTGGAACGGATATCCGGCGTCATGCCCTCGCCCCCGGAATGAGGCTCCCCCCGGCCGGATTTAAAAATATTGGCCGACTCGACCGAAAGAATGTCATAGCGGTTTTTCCATTCGTAATGCACAGTTCCCCAAAAACGGTGGGTTGTCTATGGACGTTGCTACACTGCTTGGGATCCTCTTCGGCTCGGGTCTGGTAATGGGCGCAATCCTGATGGGCGGACAGGCCATTCTGTTCGTCAACGTGGCCGGTCTGCTGATCGTGGTGGGGGGCTGTTTTTCCGCTCTTTTCGTGAAGTTTCCGATGAAGACGGTCCTGCTCACCTTCAAGGTCACAGCGAAGGCGTTCCTGGAAAAGACCCAGGACCTGGAAGCACTGATCGACGAGATTGCCGAGGTGGCGACCATCAACCGTAGAGACGGAACACTGGCCCTGGAGAACTACCAGACAGACCAACCGTTTCTCGGGCAAGCGATTTCCTATCTCGTTGCCAATGTGGAACCGGAGTTCATCGAAGCCAGCCTGATGAACGACACCAAGATCCTGAAGGAACGTCACGACACGGGTCAGGATATCTTCAAGAGCCTGGGAGGGTCCGCTCCTGCCTTCGGGATGATCGGAACCCTCATCGGGCTGATCCAGATGATGGCCTCCATGAGCGATCCCTCCCAGATCGGCCCTTCCATGGCCGTGGCCCTGCTGACGACCTTCTACGGCGCCCTTCTCGCAAACCTGGTGTTCCTGCCGTTTGCTGACAAGCTGGCGATAAGGAGCAAACACGAGGTGCTCGTCCGTCAGCTGATCGTGGATGGGGTGATCGCCATCATCAAGGGGCAGGCTCCCAGCGTGCTCAAGGAATGCCTGCAGACGTATCTGCCTCCCAAGATTCGAATGGCTCTTTAACAGTATCCGGAAGGACGTGGCCTTCATGCCTGCCGATAAGTTCATGGACATCCAGAAGGCCGCGGACGAGTCGCCTGCCTGGATCACCACATTTGCGGACCTGATGTCTCTGCTCCTGTGCTTCTTTGTCCTGATGCTCAGCTTCTCGGAGACGGATAAGCAGACGTTCAAGGTCCTTGCCGGATCCCTTCGAGAGGCCTTTGGTGTGCAGCGGGAGGAAAGGGTCTGGGACATGCCGAAAGGCATGAACATCATGTCCAACGAGTTCAAAGACCCCAAGTTCCTCGCCGATGAGCTCGCAGATGAGATCCGAAGTGCGATCCGCATGGCAGCGGGCGGGGGGGATGCCGCACAGATACAGGTAGAGGAAGGGGAGCTGAGTGTAAAAGTGACCCTGCCGGGTCACGTCCTGTTCGACCTCGGCAGTGCGCACATGAAGGAGGAAGCGTTGCCTCTCCTGGACGAGCTGCGCAATGTCATCCAGGAGACGCCCAACCGGATCGTCGTAACCGGACACACCGATGATCTGCCCATCCGCACGGCCCAGTTTCCATCCAACTGGGAACTCTCCGCAGCCAGGGCCGGATCCGTGATTCGCCATTTCCTCTCCAAAGGGGAAATCGACGCCACTCGCTTCCTGGCCGTGGGCATGGCAGACACGCTGCCCCTGGTGCCGAACGATTCAGCGGTGAGCCGGGCTCAGAATCGACGGGTGGAGATCGCCTTCCAGAAGGCCGTGGAATCCCTTGCACCGGGGGAGGAAACCCAGGGTGCGGACGCCTGGGTCTTCGACCCGATCTTCCAGTA
>JAQYVQ010000445.1 GCA_030145435.1 Syntrophobacteria bacterium
CGCAACGGAAAGTACCCCTACTGCCACTCCCTCTACATCGAAGACGAGGGCGGAGGCATTCTCATAGACCCCAGCTCGGATCGGGAACGGCTCTCCCAACTCCGGGAGGAACCCGGGGTGAAGGCGGTCTGGCTCAGCCACTGGCACGAAGACCACCTGATGCACCTGGGTCTCTTCCACGACCTGCCCTTGTGGACATCCGAGAAAGACGCGCCCCCCCTGGCCGACCTGGAGACCTTCCTTGACTGGTACGCCAAGGACGACAGTAACGGCCCCCACAGGAGCGAATTCAGGCAGTTCATGAAGGATCAATTCAACTTTCAGCCCCGCAAACCGGACCGATTCCTCGAGGGCGGCGAAACGCTGGAACTCGGATCGGTCACCGTAGAGGTCATCGCAGCGCCGGGGCACACGCCGGGAAACCTCGCCTTTCATTTCAAGGAACCGGGGGTGCTCTTCCTGGGCGATTATGACCTCACCCCCTTCGGGCCCTGGTACGGGGATCTCTACTCCAGCATCGAGGAGACCATGGAATCGGTGGAGCGTTTACGGCAGATCCCGGCCAGGGTATGGATCACCGGCCACGAAGATGGCGTTTTCGAGCAGGAACCGGGCGAGCTATGGGACCAATACGTAAACGTGATCCTGCAAAGAGAGGAAAAACTCCTGAGCCTTCTCAGCCGGCCCCGGGACAGGCAGGAAATCATCGAGGCCTGGATCGTCTACGGAAAGGCTCGTGAACCCAAATACTTCTTCGAGTTCGGTGAATGGGCCATCATGGAGAAACACTTGGAACGGCTGATTGGGCAGGGCCGCGTGGCCCACGAGCAGGGAAGGTATGTGCGGCAATGAGGCTAATCGGCTTCCTGGTTGCCTTCGCTATTCTCTGCATAGCTATTTACGCATGGGGTGGCAGAGGCATGTGGAGCAGTCTCCAGCGGAAGATGATCTTCTTTCCCACCTCTGCCCTGGCGTACACGCCTGCTGATTTTGGGTTGCCCTACGAGGATGTCCGCATCCGAACCTCGGACGGCGTGACGATTCACGGTTGGATGGTCCCGTGCGACGGCAGCGACGTGACCCTGCTCTTCTTCCACGGGAATGCGGGGAACATCGGCGACCGTGTGGAGAATGTACGGCGCCTCCACGAGATCGGCCTCCAGGTGTTCATCCTGGACTACAGGGGCTACGGGCTGTCCGAAGGAAGCCCGAGCGAACAGGGGCTCTACGAGGACGCGCAAGCGGCCTACACCCATCTGTTGTCAAGGGACGACGTCAATACGGAACGCATCGCGATCTTCGGACGGTCCCTGGGCGGGGCCGTGGCCGTGGATCTCGCCTCCCGGGTGCCCTGTCGGCGGCTCATCCTGGAGAGCACCTTCAGCTCCGCCGCGGATATGGCCGGGCACATCCTTCCCATCCTGCCCCTTGGCCGACTCGTGACCGAACGGTTCGACTCGGCGAGCAAGATCGACAAGGTCCGGGCCCCTCTCCTGCAGTTCCACGGGACCCAGGACGAGATCGTCCCGTATCGACTCGGCCAGAAACTCCACGAGTCGGCCCGGGAGCCAAAGGAATTCGTTCCGATCCCCGGTGCCACGCACAATGACACGTATTTCGTCGGCGGGAAGACCTACTTCGAGAAGATCCGGTCGTTCCTGTCAGAGCCCGAGTGAGAAATCCTCCCTACTTCATACGATCTCCTCGATCCCCAGAGGGTACTTGGAGAGTTCCTCGCAACAATCCTTCTTGATAACGATGGGGTTCTCGTACCGGAAGCCGATATCTTCCTCCGGGCAGGCGTATTGCATGGCACAGATGATCAATTCGTTCTCTTTGTACACATGTTCCGGGTTGGTCCAGTAGGGG
>JAQYVQ010000495.1 GCA_030145435.1 Syntrophobacteria bacterium
GGGATCTTCACGCCGAGGATCTTCTCGAAGTAGGGAAACTGAATACCGGAACAGGGCTTCGTTCGAGGGGTCTTGCACTTCTCGATGAAGAGCGCCTTGAGCCCGCCCTGTGCGGCGAACCTGGCCACGGCCGAACCACTCATCCCTCCACCTGCAACAAAAACGTCATACGGCTCCATCATCGACCCCTTCTCACTCGGCAAAAGGCTACCTTCCCTGTTTCCTCAGCGATTGAACCGTGAAATCGTCTACATCCATTTCCGTTTCGCGGCTGGTGTTTTCTCAATGGTGAACATCTTCGTCCGCCTGAAGCCAATAGCACATTACCTTTTAGTCTGTCTTGACCGTTTAGTCAACTTTTCGTTTGACCGACTAGTCAATTATTCGTATGGCCGTTTCATTCATTTGGAGTTTTCCCACCCATTCGGGAGGGAATCGTAATCGGGTTTGCGATGAAGGGCATGGAGCCCCACGGCCGAGGCCGTGGTCCCCTGCGAAGGAGGGTGGATCGACGCAGCCGGCGTGTGCCTCCTTCCCTTCAGAGCACCTGGCGGGTAATC
Organism: Syntrophobacteria bacterium; assembly: GCA_030145435.1. GTDB lineage: Bacteria > Desulfobacterota > DSWW01 > DSWW01 > DSWW01 > S015-6. Next base: position 561 of record JAQYVQ010000495.1, read on the forward strand.
CACTCGGCTATTTCTTCGATGGACCGGTCCGTCACATCGATCACCCGGAGGGAAGGGATCTTCCTGAAGACCTGCTTGCAGTATTCCTGTTCCTCGAAAATGTGGCCCTTTTTCGCGTACCTGGGGAGGTTGGCGGAGGGCATCCGACGCATGCGTTCACCCCTGAGCTGGACCAATCGCTCAAGACTCATGTGGAACCCCACCTTCTTGGCAGGGGCCTTCGAAACCGTGGCGGGCAGCGGAACCTGATGGATAATCGGAATGTTGGCCACCTTCAGCTTCCTGCAGGACAGATAGATGCTCGTCGGGGTCTTGCCGGTTCTGGAGACGCCCAGGATGATCAGATCCGCCTCGTCCAATGTCTCGAGCCCCATCCCGTCGTCATGGGACAGGGTGTAATGGATCGCCCCGGTGAGACGATACATCTCCTCCTGCTCGTGGCGGAAGATCCCCGGCTTCATTTTCGGGGCATGTCGAAGGATATCTGAGAACGTGAAAATGAGAGGTCCCATCACATCCACGACCGTCAAGTTCTTGGTCTGCCCCCGTTGGACCAGGAGCTGCCTCAGCTCCTCGGAGACGAGAGTGAACACGATGACGCACTTCCCCTGAGGCGCTTGATCGATGATCTCCTCGAGCTGTTCCTCGGACCGGGCGAAGGGGAATCGGCGGATGTCGAACTCGACCCCGCGAAACTGCACCACCACAGAGGCGAGCACGGATTCCGCCGTGGTGCCCGTACCGTCGGACACGACGAAGATGTTGATCTTCTTTCTCGCTTTTCTCGCTCCCATACCCTTGTCCCGCCTCCACAGGGAGTCCCAGGGGCTCGTTTCTTCATCCTGCCACAAAGAATCCCGTGTTCCAAGGAAAAACGAGGGCAGGCCGTTTGTTGAAAAATTTTCTCAATAGTTGAACACCTTTACACGATATTCCTCCTCTGTGGTGCGTTCCGAATCGGCGGCCCCGGACCCATCATCCTGATCCTCTTCGCATATTTGCCTTTACCCTCTCTTGGCACAGAAAATGCCGCACGATACTTAACTTAGTTCACTTGAATTCATGCCTTCGTGGCGCCCAAACAGGATTGGACCCGGATATGTACCGTTCTCACTACGATATCAGGGAAAGGCCGTTCGAGATCAGCACGGACACGAGGTTTCTCTGGATGGGGGAAAAGCACAAAGAGGCCCTGGCCATGCTGAAGTACGGCGTACTGGCCCGGAAGGGCTTCCTGCTTCTCACCGGAGACGTAGGCACCGGCAAGACCACGCTGGTCAACGCACTCATGGAGAGTCTGAACGAAGACACCCTCGTGGCAAACATCACCGACCCTCTCCTGGAGCCGATCGACTTTTTCAATTTCATAGCCGCATCCTTCGGCATGGAGGAAAGGTTCGACAACAAGGTGGACTTTCTCCTACGATTCGCCGTGTTCCTGCGACAGGAGAACGCAGCCGGCAAGAACGTACTGCTCATCCTCGATGAAGCCCACAGGTTCTCAAAGGACCTCCTGGAGCAGTTCCGGCTCCTTTCGAACATCGAGCTGCCCGAAAAGAAGCTCATCAACATGTTCCTGGTCGGACAAAACGAGTTCAATCGAACATTGATGTCC
>JAQYVQ010000531.1 GCA_030145435.1 Syntrophobacteria bacterium
CGATCACGATGGGCACAAAGATCAGCGCCACGACCAGCATGATCTTCAGGGTGAGCGGGCTCGAGGCCGAATTGAATGCGGTGATGCTGTAATCCGCGTTCAGGGTCGACGGCAGCATGGTCGGATAGAGCCCGGTTACACCGAAGAGGGTGCATCCCACGATCGTGACGCAGGACGCGAACCAGGCCTTCCAGCAGCTTGCCTGGGCAAGGAAGAGGCGCGTCGCCAGGAGGCCGGCCACTGCGGCAAGCGGAATCACCAGGAGCAGGGGGTTCTCCAGATAGTTGTTCCAGAGTCCTGTGGCGAATTTGGTGGCTCCGAGGAAGACGACGGCGACCACGAGCAGCAGAGGCCAGAGCTTCTTCGCTGCGGACAAGGAACGCTGGTGGAGATCCCCATCCGCCTTGATCGCCTGCCAGACGGCCCCGTGGACGAGAAAGAGCAGGACAAAGACGACGCCCGTCAGGAGCCCGTAGGGATTCAAGAGTGTGAGGAGGGTGCCGTGGTATACGCCCTCACCGTCGATCGGGATCCCTTGAAAGATGTTGCCAAAGGCAACGCCCAGGAGCAGGGCGGGCAAGAGGCTCCCGAGAAACGTGCCGAGGTCCCAGGCGGCCCGCCAGCGAGGGCTTTCCTGCTGGTTCCTGAACTCGATCGAGACCCCCCGGAAGATCAGGGCGAAGAGCACCAGCATGAGCGCGGAATACAGGGAGCTGAACATGACGGCGTACATCAGGGGAAAGGCGGCGAACGTGACACCCCCCGCCGTGATCAGCCAGACTTCGTTCCCGTCCCAGAAGGGCCCCAGGCTCTGGTACATGGTGCGCTTCTCTTCGTCGTTCTTGGCAAGGAAGGGCATCAGCATGCCGACGCCGAAATCAAATCCGTCCAGCATGAAGTAGACGGCCCACAGAACACCCCAAAGCACGAACCAGATCGTTTCCAACATCGCTTGGCACTCCTTTTTTTTCTTAGTCGCCTGCCTTTACCGGTCGAGGGCCCTTCCGGGCAAACTGGAAGATGAGATAGTACGCAGCGCAACCCAGGAGCGAGTAGACCAGGATGAATCCGATCAGGCTTGGAAGAACCTGGGTGGTCGCAATCGGAGAGACCGCGTCCGAGGTCTTCATCAGCTTGTAGACGATCCAGGGTTGCCGCCCCACCTCCGTCACGATCCAGCCCGCTTGTATGGCGATATAGGGAAGGGGGATGGTGAACAGCATGATCCGCAGATACCACGGATTGTTTTCCAGTTTGTTGCGCAGCAACCATCCGACGCCGGTCAGGAGGAGGAACAGGCTCCCGAGCCCCACCATGATCCGAAAGGCAACGAAAGTGAGAGCCACGGGGGGCCTTTCATCCGGCGGTATGTCCTTCAGACCCGTTACCTCTGCTTTGGTGGAGTGGAAGGCCAGAAGGCTCAGCCCGCCGGGGATCGACCCGAACTCGTAAAGGTTCCGCTCGTTCTCTTCGTCCGGTATGAAGAACATTACGAAGGGCGCATTCGTCTGTGTTTCCCAGTGGGATTCAAGGGCCGCGAGCTTCGAAGGTTGTTTTGTAGCCACCTGCTGTCCCGAAAAATCCCCCATGAGGGCTACGCCTACGGAAAAGATCAGAGCGAAGTAGAGAGCCAGCCGGAAGGACTTGCCGAAGAACTGTGTGTTCTGCTTGCGCAGAAGGTGGTACGCGCTTACCCCCATCACGAAGAAGCCGGCCAGGCAGTAGGCTGCGGTCAGCGTGTGGAGGATCTGAATGGCGGCAAACGGCTGGGTAAGGACGGCCATGAAGTCGGTCAATTCCGCCCTGCCGGTTGCCTCGTTGATTGTGTAGCCCACCGGGTACTGCATCCAGGTGTTCGCGATGAGAATCCAGACCCCCGAAAGGGAACCGGCAAAGGCCACGAGCCAGATCGACAGGCAATGGGCCTTTGGGGAGAGCTTCTTCCAGCCGAAGTGCCAGACAGCGATGAACGTGGATTCCAGAAAGAAGGCCACCGTGGCCTCGATGGCCAGGAGGGATCCGAATATGTCTCCCACGTAGGCGGAATAACGGGACCAGTTCGTGCCGAACTGGAATTCCAGGGTGATGCCGGTCACGACGCCGACGGCGAAGTTGATCAGGAACAGCTTGCCCCAGAACTTTGCCATTCGAAGGTAGTCTTCATCGCCTGTCCTGACGTACAGGGTCTCCATGATGGCGATCAAGACGGAGAGACCCAGGGTCAGGGGGACGAAAAGAAAATGGAACATCGTGGCCGCAGCGAACTGGAGCCGTGAGAGCATGATCACGTCCATCACTTCGTTCCTCCTTTCGTGTTGAGTGTTCTTTCAAGCCTATCCAGGGCCTCCCGGGCCAGATGCCCGGCAGGGCGTTTCACGAGACACTGACCCCTGTACAGAACGATCTCTGTTTCTTCGTCTACGAGGGACTCGAGCCCTGACCGAGCCTCGTCGACCTCCAGGATGCCTGCACACCAGGCTGCGAGGCCCTGCACCACCCGGTCGGTCGATTCCAGGAAAGCGAGCAGGTGCAAGTCCGCGCCATGCTTTTTCATGAGGTCAGGCCTTGCCCCGGAAAGCCGCCCAACCCCGCGCAGGAGGTCCCGTTGCAAGAAGGGGTTCTCCAGGTAGTTTCCGTCTTCCCGCATGTAGGAAACCAGCATGTGTGCGTATTCTTCCGCAAGGCCTTCATGGACGGCCATAATCTCTGCCATGGCCTGAGGGGCGCCCCAACCGCTGCTTCCGGATTCTTCGTTCAGGCTCCACATCAGACGCCGCATCAACTCGCGGGCCTCCTCCATGTCGTCCCTTGCAAGCTCGGCCGTCAGCAAGCCCATGACGGAAACGACGCGCCCTTTGCGCTTTTCGTCCCCTTCGCAAAGGGAAGCCAAAAGGGCGCGGAGCACGCGCTGGCGAGGCCATTTGCGCAATTCGTGCAGGGCAGGATGGAAATCGTCGGCCTCAAGGAGAGCCGACAGCCTCTGCCTGGTCTCCCTTCCGGTGGTTTCCCTGGGTTTCGTCATGGTTCCCCGGATCACCTGTGGCACGAGGTTCCCCAAGGTCCGGACTACTCCGTTTCCCTGACGGCCTTACCGATCTCTCGCCCCAGATCGACACACTTGCGGAGGTCTTCGTGGGTGGGCACGTATCTTACCGAGATTCCGGGCCCCACGATCCGGAATTTGGCCTCTTCGAGAACGGCGTTCATCTGCTTCACCGCCTCCCCGCTCCACCCGTAGGAGCCGAAGACCGCGCCGATCCGATTTGCGGGTCGCAACCCTCTCATGTAGTTCAACATGTCTGCCATGCGTGGAAGCATCCCATTGTTCAGCGTGGCGGAGCCAAAGATCAGGGCCTTTGCGTCGAGCGCTTCCGTCATGATGTCGCTTCGATGGGTTCCCTCGAGGTCGAGCAACTGACAGCTGATCCCTTCCTGCACCAGCCCGTCCAGGATCGCCTTGGCCATCGTCTCGGTACTGCGCCACATGGTGTCGTAGATGATCAGCGCCTTGGGCTTGGTCTCCTGTCGACTCCAGTGGCCGTAGGCCTCGAGGATTTTCTGAGGCTGGGAGCGCCAGATCAACCCGTGGTCCGGCGCGATCATATCGAGGGCAATCCCCATCTCCTGCACGTTTTTGAGAAGTTTCTGGATCAGGGCGGAATACAGAAGGAGGATGTTCGCGTAGTACTTGGCCGCATGCATGAACAGTTCGGAGCCATCCACTTCATCGTCGAACCGCTCGCTCGTGGCCCAGTGCTGACCGAAGGCGTCACTCGAAATCAGGAGCCGATCCTCCGGGATATAGGAGAACATGTTGTCCGGCCAGTGGAGCATCCTCGTCTCGAGGAATTGGACGGAACGTTTCCCGAGGTGAATCGTGTCCCCCGATTTGACCACTTCGTAGGGCCAGTCTTCTCTGTGAAAATGGTCGAGCATCGCCTTCTTGCCCATGGCGGAGCAGAAGATCTTCTCCGGCTTCACTAACTCGATCACCTCCGGCAGGCATCCGGAATGGTCCATCTCCACATGGTTGATGATCAGATAATCGATTTTGGCCGGGTCGGTGACCCCTCGGATGTTGTGAAGCAGATCGCTTCGAAAGGGCTTCTTCACCGTATCGAACAGGGCGACCTTCTCGTCCATGGCCAGGAATGCGTTGTAGGTGGTTCCCTTCTTCGTTGAATACCCGTGAAAGTCTCGAATCTCCCAGTCGACAGCTCCCACCCAGTACAGATCCTCTTTGATCTCAACAGATGCCATACGCCATTTCCCTCCGCTTACGTTCCTAGAACGTGATGATCTCGTACCCTTCCATGTTTCAGTTGAGGATGTATCATCCCTGCTTTTCGTTGGCAATATCCGGGGGCGCTTTTCTTATCTGTGCGGCAGGGGGTTCACTCGCTTCGTTTCTGCACGTGGGGCAGAGTCCGAGGAAGTTCAGCCGGTGTCCGATGATCTCGAAATCGGTGTTGCTGCGCACAGACTCTTCGAGGTTTCGCAGGGGCTCGCCCGGGACATCCTCCACCTCGCCGCAATGTACGCATCGGACATGATAATGATCTTCTGTCGACCCGTCGAACCTTCTTCGGTTGCCCGCCAGGTCAAGCCTCTGGGCCAGGCCCCACTGCGAGAGGATTTCGAGGTTTCGATAAACGGTACCGAGGCTTATCCGGGGCATCCGTTTCCGCACCGTGTCGTAGACCTCGTCGGCAGTGGGATGGGAGTGCAGATTCCTGAGTTCCTCGAGGATGATTTTTCTCTGCCGGGTCATCCTGAATCGTTTATTCGTTGACATGAGAGCATCCTTTCTAGTTCATAATGAGAATTATTCTCAACTGGGACCAATTTATACACACGGACTCCGGGTGTCAACACTTTTCGAAGCGCCGGAGAGCCAAAGCCTGGACCCTGTCAGGCTCTTGCGCATATAGTAGAGGCTACTCACGGGTTGACGGAAGACACAAGATGGGAGTCTGCGGAGGGCCAACGGTGAATTGGATCAAGCGCGCGCAACACCGATTTGGGACGGATTTTGATGAGTTTCTGCTGCACTCGGCAAAGGTACTTCGGATCGTACAGGGAAGGCCGGACGAGCTGGCCCGAGACCGATTTCGTTCATTGGCCAACTTCTACCTCGGTCAACCGTACGCGGACCGGCCGGCCCGCTTTTTTTCGTTTCCCAGGAAGCCTCCCAAGGCCGAGATCGTCGAGGAAAGACCTTTCAGTGACGGGAGCGTTCGCACCTACTCTTTCCGTAGCGGTTACACGGTGAGAAACCCGGATTTTCGTGACGAGTACCTGAACGCAAAGGAGAACCAGACGGCCTACCTGGTGCACTGGAACCACGGCGACAAGATGCGAAATACCATTCTCTGTTGCCATGGGTACTCTCTCGGGGATCCCGGGCAGGCGGAGCGGATGTTTCGCGTGAATCGGCTCTACGGTCTGGGGCTCGACGTGGCGCTGTTCATCGCGCCCTTCCACTGGAAGAGGGCCTCTTCCCTCTTGCAGCGATTCAGTCCTCCCTTCCCCTTCCAGCATCCTGTTTTGGGCCTCGAAGGGTTCGGTCAGGCAATGTACGACCTGTCGAGTTCGTTCCTGCTGCTCGAAGAGATGGGGGCTTCCCGGATCGGGCTCATTGGGGCCAGCCTCGGAGGCTATGTGGCCGCCCTGTTCGCCTCGCTGACCCGCAAGGCGGACCTGGTCACCTTGATCGTCCCTTTCCTCGACTTCCAGAGCCTGCGTGTTCCTGCCGGCCCGTTCTTTCGAGAGGCAAAGAGGGACGAGGGGGGCACGGCCGTCCAGGAGGAGATCGAGGCCCTGTGGAGAATTCACTCGCCCTTTTCTCATGCATGCAACTTGCCCCCGGAGCGCTGTCTCCTGATCGCATCGACGGGGGATCGACTTTGTCCGTTTGAAGATGTAAAAAGATTGTATGAGCATTGGGGAGAACCGCAGCACTTCTTCCTCCGGGGAGGGCACGCCCTGTTCTTTCCGAGACGCGGGCGTGGAGAGGCCTGGTACCGGTTTCTGCACGAGCACGGGTTCATCTAGTGAGATTCCGATGGGTATGGACGAATTTTTGAGAAGTCTGAATGTCGTAAAGGGGGAGGTGGAAGGACATCTCGAGGCCTTCCTGCGAGACAAGACCGCGGAAGCGACTCGAATCTCCGCGGGCGCAGAGGAACTGATTCGGGTCCTGAGCGAATTCACCCTGCGAGGAGGGAAGCGTCTCAGGGCCGGCCTGGCCTATTACGGGCATAGATGCTTTTCCGGCCGAGACACCGAAGCTGTGTGGAACATTGCGATGTGCCTGGAGTTGGTCCAGAGCTTCCTGTTGATACACGATGACGTGATCGACGAGGACGATACGCGGAGGGG
>JAQYVQ010000537.1 GCA_030145435.1 Syntrophobacteria bacterium
CGGTACCGTTCTGATCGCCTTTGTTTGCGGTTTGCTCTACTGGCTCGAACTCCATCTCGAGTATCACTGGGCCCTCTTCCCAAGGACCTCGCCGATCGCAGCTTCCGTGGTGACGAGCCCGGCCAACTACCCGACCGCCAATTTGATCTTCATCCTCGCCGCCATGGGATCGGCCGCGTGGTTGACCGGTTCTCTCAAACAGAGGTTCTCCAAGACGCATCTCCTTCTCCAGGAGGAGACGGACAAGGTCCAGGATCTCCTTCATTTGAACGAATCGATCGTCCGTTGCATTCGCTCCGGCCTGATCACCCTGGATCGTGAGCGCCGGATCATGTCCGTGAACGAGGCGGCCTCGTCGATCACGGACCAGGACGGCAAAGCGTTGCTCGGCCGGAAAGTGGAGGCCTTCCTGGGGAAGATCCCCCTCGAGGAACTGGACATCGAGGATGCCGCCTCCACGTCCCCCTTCCGGTGGGAGCAGTCGTACGGGCGCCAGGATGGAAAGGGGCTCATGCTCGGGTGTTCCGGCGCGGTCCTGCGGGACCACAAGGGAGACCCCTTTGGTCATCTGATCGTGTTCCAGGACCTGACCTATTACAAGCAGATGGAGGATGCCCTCAGGCGGAAGGAAAAGCTGGCTGCCATCGGCGAGATGGCTGCGGGCCTGGCCCATGAAATCCGCAATCCTCTGGCCTCTCTCTACGGGTCGATCCAGCTTCTTCAGGCGGAGGTTTCGCTCGAAGGAACTCAGGAACGATTGATGGATATCGTCCTGAAAGAGAGTGAACGGCTCGACGCATTGATCACCGATTTTCTGCTCTTCGCCTTCCCCCACGTGGGCGAGAGAGAGTCCATTCTCCTGCGAGACCTGGTGGAAGAGACCCTGGAGCTCTTCAGGAAAGGACCCCATTTCCAAGAAGGCCTCAACGTCGATGTTCGCATGGATCCTACGGTCCGGATCGACGGAAACAGGAGACAGCTCCACCAGATTCTCTGGAATCTGCTGCTCAACGCAGCGCAATCCATGTCCGAGGGCGGGGAGATCCGGGTGGAAGGGGAACAGACCCGGAACAGGGCCGGCGTCCCATCGGTCTCCTGGAGGGTACAGGACACGGGAAGGGGGATCGCCGCAGAAAATCTGACCCGAATCTTTGATCCCTTCTACACGAGTCGGCAAGGAGGCACCGGTCTCGGGCTCGCGATCGTGCACCGAATCGTTGAGAACCATGGAGGAAGGATTCACGTGCGCAGCGACCTGGGAAAGGGAACGGTCTTCGAGATCGAGTTGCCGGACCGAATCGAGGCGGATTCAAGATCTCCCGCCACAGAGGAACCGGAAAGACAGGCGTCGGATGATGATTTCGATCGAATGCAACAGAGCGTATGGCAAGGAAGCTCCCCATGAGTACAGGAGGCACGGGATGATGTCGAAGAACAAAATCCTCGTTGTGGATGACGAGAAGAGCATGCGGGAATTTCTGGAGATCATGCTCCGTAGCGACGGTTATGAGGTGGAGACCGCAGAGGGCGGCGCCCTGGCGATCGAGAAGATCGAAAAACGATTCTTTGATGCCATCATCTGCGACGTGAAGATGCCCGAAATCGACGGTTTGGGTGTACTCAGGAAGGTGAAGGACACCTGGCCCGATACGGCGGTGATCATGATCAGCGCCTACGCGTCGACAGAAACAGCGGTGGAGGCGATGAAGCAGGGCGCCCTGGACTACATCACAAAGCCCTTCAAGGTGGAGGAGATTCGAATCGTCATCAAGCGAGCCCTGGAGCGAAAGTACCTGGAACGCCAGAACAAGCTCCTGAAGAAACAGCTCGACGGCTGGGACACCCACTCGCTGATCATTGGAGAGAGCCCGGCCATGCACCGGGTCTTCAGCCTCATCGAAAAAATCGCCGACACCCCGACCAACGTCCTGCTCACGGGAGAGAGCGGAACCGGCAAAGAACTGGTCGCCAAGGCGATCCACCACGAGAGCACGCGGCGGGACGAGCCCTTTGTGACGATCCACTGCGGTGCGATTCCGGAAAACCTGATCGAGAGCGAGCTCTTCGGTCATATCAAGGGGTCCTTCACCGGCGCCATTCAGAACAAGATCGGACTGTTCGAGATGGCCAACGGAGGCACCGTCTTCCTGGACGAGGTCGGGGAAATCCCGCCGCCCATGCAGGTGAAGCTTCTCCGGTTCATCCAGGAGAGGACATTTCGTCGTGTGGGGTGCACGGAGAATGTATCCGTCAATGTCCGAATTATCTGTGCCACGAACAAGGACCTCGAAGAAGAGATCGAACGAGGGAACTTCCGGGAGGACCTCTACTATCGGTTGAACGTCATTCAGATTCCGCTCCCGCCGCTGCGCCAGCGAAAGGAGGACGTCCAGCTCCTGGCGGAGCACTTCGTCAAGAAATACGCAGCCGCACTCAACCGAAAGATCGATCACATATCCGGGGAAGCCATGGAGAGGCTCGGGAATTATCCGTACCCGGGAAACGTCCGGGAACTGGAGAACATCCTGGAGCGTGCCGTAGCTCTGGAGACTTCCTCGTCAATCCAGGAGAACTCGCTGCCTTCCGACATGATTCATGGCATCCGACGAGAGTGGAACGGACCCGGCAGAGGGCAGGACATCCTGCGCCTTCCTGACGAGGGGGTCCATCTGGAAGATCTCGTGGAGGACATCGAGAAAAGGATGATCCAGCAGGCCCTGGAGAGAACCCATGG
>JAQYVQ010000557.1 GCA_030145435.1 Syntrophobacteria bacterium
CGTGTGGATCCGATCCTGTATGTGCAGGAGTCGCTCGAAACTGGTCGTGCTGCTTCGGCGCAGGATGCCGAAGACTTCGTAGCCCTTTTCCAGGAGAAACTCGGCCAGATAGGATCCGTCCTGACCCGTGATACCCGTGACGAGCGCTCGTTTTCCAGCCATCGTTTCCATCCCTCTTTCTGACCCAATATCGTCCGGGTTCGGGCCGGGCTTGAGGCCTGGCTTCTTCCGAGACGCCGTCGGGCCGCCTCCCGGACCGTCCGGCCATCAGCCCTCGGGTTGATCTGCGGCCATTTGTCTCCAGTAGGCTGTCGTGTCGCTCAGCGTTTCTCTCAACGCGAACCTTCGTTGCCAGCCGGTCTTTTCCGTGAAGGATGTCGCATCCCCGATGAGTACGGGAATCTCCGTCTTTCTGACGCGATTCGGATCCTCGCGGACTTCGATTTGGGAATGGGTCAGGGAAAGCATCTGGCTGAGCAGGTTGGCGATGGATGTTCCCTGTCCGGAGGCGATGTTGTAGAGGGAGCCTGACTCGCAAATCTCGGCCGCAAGCCGGTAGGCCTCTACCATGTCCCGGACATCCGTGAAATCCCGCACCGGATCAAGGTTGCCGACCCGGAGCACGGGACTCGTTTTTCCGAGTTCGATCGATACGAGTTGCTTTACAAAGCTGGCGCATACGAACCGATCCGACTGCCTCGGGCCGATGTGGTTGAAGGGCCGAAGGATGATCGCTGAGATTCCATGGCGCCTCTCGTAGAACCGAACAAGCTGCTCGGAGAGCAACTTGGAGAGGCCGTAAGCGTGGACCGGGGCCTCCGGTCGGTCCTCGCGGATCGGGTTCTCTTCGGGCAGCACCTTTCCGTAGACCTCGGAGGAGCTGATGTGGACCAGCAGGGCGCCGGGAATCTCCTTCCGAATGGCTTCGAGGAGGTGGAGGGTCCCTGTCAGGTTCACCTCCATCGTTCCATGCGGGTCTGTCTCTCCTTCTGAGACAGAGGTGGTGGCAGCCAGGTGATAGACCACATCCGGTTTCGCCTTGCGGACCGCGTCGGCGAGGCCTCCGGAGGAGCGCACATCGCATGGGTGCAGGGTCACGAGCGCGGGCAAATCCCCGATATGGACCGAGGATCCCCCGGGCCGAACCGTGCCCTCCACGTGGTTGTTGGCCCGGAGCAGGGCCTCGGCCAGGTGGCTGCCCGCGAACCCACCGATCCCCGTGATGAAAGCGCGAAGAGACATGAAGGAATCAGGCCTTTTTTTCTCGCAAGACGCGGCGATCTCCGACGCGAAGGGTGAGGCGTATCCGGTCGAAGTACTCGAGAAGGGGTATAGTATATTTTCTGGTGGTCTGGCTCAAGGTCTTGAAGTCGCCGGCCTGGATCTCGCCCTTCTCCTCCAAGTGCCGAACAAGACGGCTCTCGAGGTCTTTGAGAACAGGGACCGTATAGAAGAGGTCTTCGCCCACCTTGATGAGTTCATTTTGTTCCGCAAGATATTCCAGGAGAGTTCGCAGTCTCGTTTCCGCACACCCCGTCTTTTCTTCGAGATCCTTCACCGTGGGGGGCATGGTTCCTTTTTCTTCGAGGGCCTCGAGGATCCGGCGGCGCATCTCTTCGTCCTTGTCGGTGAGATGGACCTGGTGCTCTACACATCGCATCCGGTCCTTTTCCACCGCCACTTCTCCCTTTTCCGCGAGCCAGCCTGCCGTGAAGGCGACGAGTTTATCCGGGATCGACTCGCTCAGCCGGCTGCGGAGCGCCTCCTTCGGCATGCCTCTCTGATACGGACTCGTCCGGTGGAAGTCCCGCAACAGGTCCAGGATCCTGCTCGACAGGCCCTGGACTGCATCGGAGCCAACATATGCGTTCTGCTCCGGGTCATACTCGACCAACTCCCCCTTCTCGACCAGGGCCGAGCAAGTGGTCTGTGCCTCATCAGCCCCCAGCTGGCCGGACGCGATCAATTCTTTCAAGGAGCACCCGCCGACCCCTTGCTTCCACACCAGGTAGCTAATCTTGTCTTCGGGGGCTTCGCTCTTGAGCCTTTCCAGCCAGGGGATCAGTGCATCCCGGTGTTTTGCCTTGAACTTCTGAGCCCGCGGATCCAGGATGACGCCACCGCCCAGCGTATGGTTGGTCGAGAAATCCCGGATGATGAATCGATCGCCGATCACCGGGAAGATCGGGCTTTCGACAGAGATTTGGGCCCATCCGGTGTTCCCCGGCTCCATCGCCGGTATCGGGTCCAGGAAGACGATCCTGCCGAATACCCGCTCTGTCCCCCAATGGACCATAACGCGAAACCGGTTGGGCAGGGCCTTGGGCGCGTTCTTCAAGCAATGAAACGAGGCGTTGACTCGATAGGAGGGGGCAAACCGGCCCTGCTCGGACAGGATTTCGCCTCTCCGGATCGCAGCCTTCTCGATCCCCTGCAGGTTCACCGCAGTCCTGCATCCCGCTGCCGCGTCCGCGACCTGTTCGTTGTGCACCTGGATTCCCCGGATCTTCGGCCGGTGCCCCGAGGGGAGGATCTCCACGGTCTCGCTCAGAGCGAGTCTTCCGGAGAGCAGGGTGCCCGTGACGACCGTGCCGAACCCCTTCATCGTGAACACCCTGTCGATCGGCATCCGGGCGACGCCTGAGGTGCTACGCTCCCGAGCCTCTCGAGCGCAATGCTCGATCGCCTCGAGGAGTGCTTCCTTCCCCTCGCCCGTGGTGGAGGAAACCGGTACGATTGGCTTTCCTTCCAGGAACGTGCCCTGGATCAGATCCTGGACATCATCGAGCGCCAGGGCCTGCATCTCCTCGTCGACCAGGTCTTTCTTCGTCAGGGCTATGAGGCCCGTCCGAATGCCGAGAAGTCGGCAGATCTCGAGGTGTTCCACGGTCTGTGGCATGACCCCCTCGTCGGCGGCTACCACGAGAATGACCAGGTCGATACCGGTCGCTCCGGCAACCATGTGGTCAATGAATTTCTCGTGGCCCGGCACATCGACGATGCCCAGACGCAGCCCGGAGGGCAGGGGCAGGGAGGTGAAGCCCAATTCGATCGTGATGCCTCGTTGCTTTTCCTCTTTCAGTCGGTCCGTGTCGACCCCAGTGAGGGCCCTGACGAGGGCGGTCTTGCCGTGATCGATATGTCCCGCGGTGCCGAGGATAACGCGTTTTTCCATCGGTGGGTGGTTCTCCCTCATGGGTGCCAGGCACCCCTTGGCGTCTCCCATCGAAACATCCACGCCTTTTGCGGAGATGTTGGCCGAAGGTAGTCTTGGCAGGTGAACCCTTGCGGCTCTGCCACACTACTATATGCCAGAAAAACGGGGAAAGGAAGTGCCGGAACAGGGTCATCCGCCTTCGCAGGAGACCAGGGCGATCGCCGTGAGGCTCCATTTGACGGCACCCTGTTTGCGTGCTAGGTAGGGGAGATTCTGACTTAACTTCCATTGCAGAGGAAACGGCAGGCCATGTTGGATGTGAAATGGCTGAGAGAAAACCGGGAGGAGGCCGAGCGAAGGCTGGCGACGAGAGGGGAAGAAGCCCCTCTGGATGCCTTCGAGGAACTGGACGGGAAGCGGCGAAAGCTGCTCAGGGAGGTCGAAGAGCTCAAGGAGTTGCGCAACCGCGTCTCGGAAGAGATCGGCACGATGAAGAAGGAGGGGAAGGATGCCTCTCCGAAGATCAAGGCAATGCGCGAGGTAGGCGATCGGATCAAGGAAATGGAGAAAGACCTTGCCGTCGTCGAGGAGGAACTCCAGGCCGTGCTGTTGAAGATCCCGAACCTGCCCCACCCCTCGGTGCCGGTGGGGGCCGACAGTGAGGACAATCCGGAGATCCGGAAGTGGGGCACCCCTCCGAGCTTTTCCTTTCCCCCAAAGAACCACTGGGACCTGGGGGAGGAACTGGGCATCCTGGATTTTGGGCGGGCCGCCAAGATCGCCGGCGCCCGGTTTGTCCTGTACAAGGGCATGGGCGCGCTGCTTGAGCGTGCCCTCGCGAACTTCATGCTGGATCTTCATACCCGGCAACACGGGTACCAGGAGGTGCTGCCTCCGTTCCTGGCGCACCGTCGGAGCTTTCTCGGTACGGGCAACCTGCCCAAGTTCGAGGAAGACCTGTTCCATATTGCCGATAGCGACTACTATCTCGTCCCCACGGCCGAGGTTCCGGTCACCAATATCCACCGGGATGAGATCTTGCTCGAGGGGGAGCTTCCCATCCGGTATGTGGCCTACACTCCCTGTTTTCGAAGAGAGGCCGGATCGCATGGGCAGGACACGCGCGGGCTCATCCGTCTCCACCAGTTCAACAAGGTTGAGCTGGTCAAGTTCGTCGAGCCCGAGAGTTCCTACGAAGAGCTGGAGTCTCTGACACGGGATGCGGAAGAGGTCCTCCAGCGGCTGGGGATCCACTACAGGGTGGTCGCGCTCTGTACGGGGGACATAGGGTTCAGCGCGGCCAAGACCTATGACATCGAGGTCTGGCTCCCTGCGCAGGGCCTCTACCGAGAAATCTCGTCGTGCAGTAATTTCGAGGATTTTCAGGCGCGGCGGGCCACCATTCGGTACCGGCCGGGCGGAAAAGGCAAGGCAAGGTTCGTGCACACCTTGAACGGTTCCGGCCTTGCGGTGGGTCGGACCGTCGTGGCCATCCTGGAGAACTATCAGCAGGAGGACGGAAGCATTCAGATCCCGGAGGCCCTCAGGCCTTATATGCACGGAATGGAAAAAATAGCTCTTAGCTAACAGCTAAAAGCTATTTTGCTGACGCCCTGTTTTCCGGCAGCAACATCCGGGTTGCCTCTTCGAGCTGTTCGGGCGTGCCCACGAGGACCAGGCGGTCCTTGGGATCCAGGATCGTGGAGACTTCAGGGTTGGTCAGGATTCGCCCGTCCCCCTTCTTGATCGCAAGGATCGTGGTCCCCGTCC
>JAQYVQ010000560.1 GCA_030145435.1 Syntrophobacteria bacterium
AATCGCATCCCCCTTGATCACGAACGAGAGCTCGTTGAAGGGCTCTTCATGCTCCTCGAGCACAGCGGCCGGCTCCAGGTCGATCACCCCGCAGAAGAACGGCGTCCCCTCTATCATGGGATAGATCTTCATGCGCGAGCCGGGATAGGGCCCGGCGTCCCATGGGAGATCCTCCAAGAGGGTCATCATCTTTTGCATCACGAATCTCCTTCCGCCTCCAGACGTTGACGAAGTTTGTGGATATGCCGGGCCGGGGAGACCTCCGTGGCGCAGACCTTGCTGCAATGCACCGCCCGTTCACAGAGCCAAACCCCACGGTCCCCCCCCGCCAGGGCTAGCAGGTCCTCGGCCTGCCCCGCACCTTTCTCGATCTCCCGCGAGATAGCCGCCAATCCGGCCGGACCGATGAACCCATCCGGGGGTTGTGAGACCGGACAAGCCGACACACACGCCCCGCATTCTATACAGTTCTCGAACCGCTCGTAAAGCGTCAACCCTGCGGCCGGAGAGGCCTCCCTGTTCCATTCACTCTCTCTGAGACAGGTCAGCCCGGCAGGGATCTGCTCATAGAAAGGCCCCATGTCGACCACCAGGTCTCCGACGCGCGGAAACCCGGCCAATGGCTCGAGGACAACCTCCTCCGCACCGAGATCCCACACGACCGTGACACAGGCGAGCCGCTCGGTCCCGTTGATCCTGCAGGCGCAGGTCCCACAAGAAGAATGGTGGCAGGAGTGTCGATAGAGAAGGGTGGGATCGTGGCGGGTACGCAGTTCCTCCAGGGCATCGAGCACGGTGGCACGTGGCCCCAGCGAGAGATCGAAGACTTGAAATCGAGGGGGGTCAACGTGTCCGGGCCTGTACCGGGAGATCTTGAAGCGAATCGGTCTCTTCCCCATCGATTCATCCCCTCGAGAAAAAGGCCTGGTGGGGCAACAGCACCTTGTCCCTGGTCCGGCAAGGGGGGTCCAGCCCCAGCTTGGCGCAAACGAGATCCACCGCCCTTTCGGCCATTGCCCGCAGCGTAGTGGCCTTGCCCCCTGCAACGCTCACGAAACCGCTCACGCCGTCCTCGGCCCGGTGGTCATAACAGCGGAAGGCGCGACTCATGCCCCTGCCGCTTTCTTCTTTCTTGTCCCCTATCAAGGGGCGGGCCGCAACCCAGGCTGCCCGCACAGGGGCCTGGCGAAGCCCCGGGATCAACTCCGCTCCCTTCTCGAGGAGCATCTCGACATGGCCCTCCGGGCAGTCGAGTGCCTCCTCCGGGGTCTCGACGAACCAGGAGGTCGTCCCCACGATCGACAGATTTCGCTGGGGCACGACAATATCGGCATCTCCGGGAGGCGACAGGCGGTTGACGACCATGTTCGAAAGCCTTCCTCTCACGGCCACCATCACGCCCGGGGTCGGTCGAATCGGAACGTTTACGCCGGCCATCCGCGCAACCTGGCCGGCCCAGGGCCCTGCTGCGTTCACGACAAGGTCGCCTTTGATCGTGTACTCCCGTTCTGCACGCCGATCGACGACCCTCACGCCCGTGACGCCGCCCGCCACGCTCTCGAGACCGAGCACCTCCGTGAACGTACGGATGTCCGCCCCCTGGGAACGGGCCGTGGAAAAAAACATCATGGGAAGCCGCCATGCGTCCATCGTGCCGTCCGGCACCTGTACGGCCAAACGGACTCCCGGGGTCAGGTTCGGCTCCAATGCGAGGGCTTCTTCCGCAGCGAGCAGTCGCGTCGAGATACCGCACGCCCGGCAACTCTCCAGGAACCGCCCGCTGAAGGCCTCGTCTTCGTCCGATACGGCAACGAACAGCCCGTCATTCAACTCCAGAGCCGGGCGGGCGATCCTGCGGAGGATCGCGTTCTCCTCCACACATTCAACAGCGGATTCCTGATCGTTGACCGCATACCGGGCCCCGCTGTGCAGTTGCCCGTGATGTCTTCCTGTTGTTCCCGATGTCGACTCGCCCCGTTCCACCAGAACGGTGTCGAATCCTCGGAGGGAAAGATCATGCAGGATCGCGGCCCCGGTTCCTCCCCCGCCGACGACGATGACCCGAAACCGATTTGCGGGGCCTTTTTCTGGTGTATGCATGGCTCTGCAGTATAGGACGCGGAGAAACCGGCGATCAAGCCATGGCGCAGGAAAGGATGACAGCCGGCCCCATATGTCTCATAATGTGGAAGGAAGGAATTCCGGATGACAATACACCCCGCCTCCTCCGCCACTTGTTTTCGTCTCGAACCGGCTGATTTCGGGGCGTCCGAATCCGAGTGGAACGACTGGAGGTGGCAGTATACACATCGTATCCGCCGGCCCGTAGACCTGGAGGGAATTCCATGGCTCGGGAAGGAAGAGATCGGCCGCATGAGCCGGGTCGCCCGTCGCTATCCGTTCGCCGTCACGCCCTTCTTCCTCTCCCTGGTCCGATGGGAGGACCCGGAAGACCCCCTTCGCATCCAGGCCCTCCCGAGCCCGGCGGAAACCCTTACGCCCGATGCGGGTTCCCTGGACCCCCTCGCCGAAGCCGAGCACACCGAAGCCCCCGGCCTGATTCACAGGTACCCGGACAGGGTGGTCATCCTCGCAACCCATCGCTGTGCCGTGTTCTGCCGGCATTGCTTTCGAAAGCGGCTCTGGAAGGAAAGGCCCGTACGGAATGACACCCTCAGATGGAAGAAGGTGATCGACTACCTGGAGGGCCACGCGGAAGTCCGGGACGTACTGCTCTCCGGGGGTGACCCATTGACCTTGACGGACGGGCAGTTGGACGCGATGCTCGGGAGGATACGCCGGGTTCGACACGTGGAGATCATCCGCATCGGAAGCAGGGTGCCGGTTGCTCTGCCGCAGCGCATCACGCCCGG
>JAQYVQ010000610.1 GCA_030145435.1 Syntrophobacteria bacterium
GCGAAGGTCCGCGGCCAGAAGGTCCCCGAGCAGGGGACGAGCGGAAATTTGTCCGGTTGCCCGTTCCAGGGCCTCGAAGCACCTCTCCAGGGCATTCCGGTGACGCACGTTCGTAATCACGGCTCGGGAGTCGAGATCGAGCTTGTCGCCCGTGAGTTGTTTCAGGATCTCTTCCTGCAAGCGCTCGATCCCGGTTCGGTACAAGGCGGAGACCGCCACACAGGGCAGAGACGGCAACGATCTCATTCCTTCCTCCAGGACTGGCTCCGGCACCAGGTCGATCTTGTTGATCACGACGAGCGTTCTCCCTGGGGGCAGAAAGTCCGGCACCCGGTCCCGCGGCTCCGATTCGAAACATGTCGCATCGACCACGTAGAGGAGCAGATCGGCCGTATCGATCTGACGCCTGGCGCGTTCAACCCCCTGGGCCTCGATTTCTTCCGCATTCTCCCGGAGCCCGGCCGTATCGATCATGCGTACCGGAACCCCCGAGAGGACGATCGACTCCTCCAGGTAATCCCGGGTGGTGCCCGGCGTCGGGCTTACGATGGCTCGTTCCTTGCCGACCAGGACGTTCAACAGGGTGGATTTGCCCACGTTGGGCCTTCCCCCGATGACCAGGTTCACGCCGTCCCGGTAGAGATGGGCCTTGGCGTAGGTCTCCGCAAGTTCGCGGACAGCCCGTATCGTCTCTTCGATCTGTCCGCCCATCCGGATAAAGTCCGGGTCAGGGAGGTCCTCTTCCGGAAAATCCAGCCACGCCTCCACCTCCATCAGCAGGCCCTTGAGGGCCTCCTCGACCGCCTGGATCTCGCCGGAGAGGTTACCGTCGAGTTGGCGCTGGGCAAACCGGAGGGCCGTCGCGCTCTTCGCCTCCACGATATCGGCAACCGCTTCGGCCTGGACCAGGTCGATCCTGCCGTTCATGAAGGCCCGCCGGGTGAACTCCCCCGGTTCGGCCAACCGAACCCCCTGGGCCACGACGAGATCCAGGACTTTTCGAACGGGCAGGGCTCCCCCGTGGCAATGGATCTCCACCACGTCCTCGCGGGTGTACGTATTCGGCGCCCGCATGACAACCATCAGGGCTTCGTCGACAACGGAGTTGTCCCGGGGATCGTAAACATGTCCGTAGGTGAACCGGTGGGATGGAAATCGTTCGGGGGGCGTCTTGGGCTGAAAGATCTGGTCCACGGTCTTCTCTGCGTCCGGCCCGGATATCCTCACGATACCGATGCCGCCGACACCGTAAGGGGTCGAGATGGCGACAATCGTGTCCCCCTCAAGAGGCAGCGCTGGAACCCTCATACCGCTTCGACCTCCCGCCGTTGACGGGGTGGATGACGAGCTTTCTCATCTCTCCCTTGCCCACACTCTTGGTCTCGAGGGCACGATCGTTCTTCAGGGTGAGGTGGATGATACGGCGGTCGTGGGCATTCATGGCCTCGATGGTAATCGGCTTCCTCTTCTTCTTCACCTTCTGCCCGAGCCGGACCGCCATATTTTGCAGGGACTGTTCTCTTCGTTTACGATACTGCTCCATATCCACTTCGATCCGTTTGGCGGAATCTCTCGAGCGGTTCACCATCTTGTTGGCCAGGAACTGCAGGGCATCCAGGGTCTGTCCCCTCTTCCCGATCAGAAGGCCAGTCTTGTCCCCATGGATTTCCAGGAGGATTCGCTCGCTCGTTTCTTCCTTGATCTCCACGGTGGCCTGCTCCGACAACCAACCAATCAGCCCTTGCAGAGCCTCCTGGGCCTTCTGGGCCTTCTCGGTTTCCTCGGTTTCCTCTTCGTCCTCGGAAGCAACTGGAGCCGGCTCTTCAGCGACGGCTTCTTGGATCTCGGGCACCTCGTCATCAAGCTCTTCCCGGCTCTCCCTCTTCGACCAGGCACGAATCTTCACCTTCTTCCCGCCTACGAAACCGAAGAACCCGCGCCCACTGTCCGACAGAACCTCTATTCCGATCTCCTCCACAGGAACCCCGAGTTCCCGGGCTGCTTTCTGCGTTGCATCGTCCTTGCTCTTGCCCTCCACTTCGACAAACCGCATAGACTTCCCTCCCCGTGGAATTATTGTTGCCGCCTTTGCGAAACAAATTGCTGGCCAATGGTGAGAACGTTGTTGACCAACCAGTACAGGACCAACCCCGAAGGAAAATTCAGGAACATGAACGTGAAGATCAGGGGCATGAACATCATCATCTTCTGCTGGTTCGGATCCCCTGCCGCCGGCGTCATCTTCTGTTGGAGAAACATGGTTGCGCCCATGATGATGGGCGTAATGTAGCAGGGGTCTTTCTCGGAAAGGTCTTGGATCCAGAACATGAAAGGGGCATGTCGAAGCTCGATCGAGTTCAACAGGGCCTTGTACAGGGCGAAAAAGACCGGAATCTGCAGAAGCATGGGCCAACACCCCCCGAGGGGGTTGATCTTGTGGGTACGGTAGAGGTCCATGACCTCCTTGTTCAGCCTCTCCTTGTCATCCTTGAATTTCTCCCGGATCGCCTTCATCTTGGGCTGAAGCTTCTGCATCTGTCCCATCGACTCCATCTGTTTTCTCGTCAGCGGATAGAAGAGGATCTTGATGAGAACCGTGAGGATGATGATGGCGATCCCGTAGTTGTGCGTGTACCGATAGAAAAATTTGAGCACTACGAGCAGGGGTTTGGCGATGAAGCCGAACCAACCCAGATCGATCGATTTCTCGAGGAAGTGGCCCGTGTCCCGCAGCACGTCGAGGTCCTTCGGACCGACGTAGATCGAATAGGCGAACCGGGCCGTATCCCCCTGCAGGTGGGGTTGGATGTTGTAGATCAGACGAGAGATAAAAAGCCCCGGGGACTGGCCATCGGCCGAATGCAGCTGCTCCAGGTTGACGCTCGAAACCGGGTTGTCCACAGGGAGCAGGGTGGTGAGGAAATACTTGTCCGAAAATCCCTGCCAGTGCACGTTGCCGTTGTAGTACTGCGGCTCCCCCGCGTCCAGCTCCTTCTCTTTTTCCAGGCCCTCGTTGATGAAGGCCATGAACCCGGAGAAGGTGTAGCGGTCACTGGCCCCTTCCGGGATCCTCTCGGTGAGACTCATGGCAAGGCCTGCCTGCTGGAGCACCGGCTCGAGCCCGGCGATCTCGATTTCGAGGCCTACCATGTAGGTGTCCGGTGCGAAGGTATAAACCCTCTCGACCTCCCTGCCCCGGGAATCCGTGCCGGAAAACGTGATCCGTGCCGGTTGTTCCCCATCGCTCAAGTCGAGGCGGAAACGATCCGGTTCCAAGGCCTCGCGAATCGGAATCCGCTTGTCTCTACCCGTGGAGATCTCTAGGGCAAGCGGATACTCTTCCGGTCCCTGGGCGTGGATTCTCTCCACCCATGCCGGACTCCCCCCGTGCAAATCGGCCGGCAGCCCTTCCTTCCGAAGTCCGGGTATCTGGACCGGGCATTCGCAGGCCTTGTTCTGCTGGTAGTTCTTCAACGTCCAGCGCATCGGCCTGCCGTTGCGAGAACAGAAAACCGCCTGATAGAGCGGCGTGTCCACAACCACTTCCTCGCAGCGCACATCCCGGGGCACGTCGCCGAGTTCCTCTTCCTCCCCCTGGAGCCCTTCCGCAAGCCCCTGTGACGCAACATCGCCTTTCGGATCGAGCCGGTCCGGTTCCGCCGGGGTTTCCTGCAACCCTTCCCCTACCGCCTCTGGCCGCGCGGCCTTCCATCGCTCATTCTGCTTCTCGACGTAAGCCTGGTAGACGAGCAGGATGAGAAGGCAAAGAACCATCGAGAGCAGTAATCGTTTCTCCATCGAATCCCCTCAATCGGGTAAGAGACTCGGTTCGCCAAAAACGAGTCCCGTGCCTTCGGCTTCGGACCGGGCGGGTATCTGTGCGTTCCCTCTGATCAGGCTACGGGATCAACCCCGCCGGGATGGTACGGGTGACATCGTAGGACCCGTTTCCCTGCAAGCCACAATCCCTTGAGCGGTCCGTACATCTCCAAGGCCTGAATAGCATACGTGGAACAGGAGGGATAGAACCGGCATGCAGGGGGCAGAAGCGGAGACAGCAGAAGCTTATACAGTCTTATCACCGCGACCAGGATCTGTTTTAGCATGCTTTGCCCTTCCGTGGTGTCGGACGCTCGAATGGGAGGGATCCTGCAAAAAGCGATCAAGGTCTTTGCAGATGCCTCGATACGTCACGTTCGGTATGCCCTTCTTGGCAATAACGACGATGTCGGTAGAGGGAGGGAGCCAGGGTTTGTGAAGACGGAAGAACTCTCGGAGCCTTCTCTTCAAGTAGTTCCGCCTTATCGCCTTTCCCACTTTCTTGCTGACAACGATTCCCAGACGAGGCCTACCCTTTCGGTTGGAGCGCAGGAATACCAAGAAATACCGGGTGGTATGCCGTTTCCCCCTTCGCGTGGTCGCAAGGAATTCCCGTCGAATGAGGAGTCGGTCTTGTTTGGAAAAGGATTGGTCCGGGCGTTGGCATCCCTGTGTCTTCAAAGGGTGGCGCATCGGGTCATAGGAGCCTTTTCGGGCAGGCATCAAGTCGGAGATCTATACGCAGAGCCGCTTTCGGCCCTTGGCTCTCCGACGGCTCACGACCTTTCTTCCACCTCGCGTCTTCATACGAGCCCGAAATCCGTGCGTTCTTTTTCTTCGAATCGTGCTGGGCTGATAGGTACGTTTCATGGCGTTTTCTTGTTACTTTCCGATCGCGCGCGAATGGGCCTTCACACGGATTCGCAGTTTCTTGTTCTTCTCCAGCTAAACGCTTCTGAATCTGAATATGTTGTCGGAGAGAGCGCCGTTTACGGGAGGCAGGCTCGATTCCGCTAAAGGTCACGTCTTCACTTCATTCCTTATCGAGTACAGAGGAACACAAATCCCCTGTATTGTCAACTTGGCCGGCCCCATCTCCCCCTGGCTCCTATTCTTTTCATGCCGGCCTCCTATCAGCCCGTTGAAAAAGTGGCTGTAGGAGGCTGTTCAAAAAGTTCCAGATGCAAGGCAGGCAAAATCCCGAGGAATGAGGCGTACTTCCAGTACGTTGAATGACGAGGGATGAAGCCGAACGCCGCAGATGGGACTTTTTCAACAGCCTCCTATTGTCTCGCCAACAGGTCTGCATGACCGCGCTGTCGAAGATAGTCCGTGATCCCACGCGCAACGCCCTCGGCAAGGGCCTTCTGGTAGTCACGGGTCTTTAGCCTCTTCTCCTCGGTGGGGTTCGTCAGGAAGGCCACTTCGACGAGAATGCTCGGCATGTGCGCACCGATCAACACGTAGAAGAGACTCCCTTTTGCACCCAGGTCTCGCGTACCCTTGTAGCCCTTCTGTCGAACCTTCTCGACTACGGCCTTCTGCATCGTTCGTGCGAGTTCATTCGACTCCCAGGCATTCGCGTTGCATCGGAGGTCGATCAATATCCGACTCAGATCGTCTCCCTTCTTCTCCGGGGCAGCGTTCTCCAGGGCCGCCACGCGCATGGCCGCCCGGTCGGTCGTGTTGTCCAGGTAGTAGGTCTCCACGCCTTTGACGCTCCGATTCGGGTGTGCGTTCGCGTGGATCGAGACAAACAGGTCCGCATCCTTCGAGTTGGCGATCCACGCCCTCCTCTCCAGAGGAAGAAACTGGTCCCGATCTCGCGTGAGGATTACCTTTGCCTTCTTCTGGCCCTCGAGGATGTTCTTGACGTACCCCGCGATCCCGAGGGCCACGTCCTTTTCCTTCAACCCGCTCCTCCCAACCGCCCCCGGATCGCGTCCTCCGTGCCCGGGGTCGATGACGATAAGGGGAAGGCGCGGCGCCTTGTCCTTTGACGCATCCTTCGAGCCCTGCCCCGCCCGCGACCCTTCCTGCCCCCGGCCCTCCTTCTTCCACCAAAGGTCCAACACGATCCGAAACGGCTCCTCCAGCTGGAAAACGTTGTAGTCTTCGGCATGTCGGAGATCCA
>JAQYVQ010000623.1 GCA_030145435.1 Syntrophobacteria bacterium
AGGACCGCCCGATCGAGCCGTGCCGCCTTCAGCCCGCTCCACCGGTCCTGAAGATTGCCGACGACCTGCTCCGGTGAGAAGTCGGGCAAGCCCTCGAACCCGACGATGAGGGCAGGCCGGCGCTGGCTCCAGGCAAGCCTGTTGTTCTTCATGCTCCCGCAAACGGCGTAGGTCGGCTTGATCGTCCCGGCCCCGGTGACGATCGCCATGTTTTCCTCGCCCCTCCGATAGTAGGCCAGGGGACTCGCCTCCAGGTAGGGGAAGAAGTCCTCCACCGCGGCCCTGACTCTCCGCAGGCCCACGCGACCATAGGGATGGTCCGGCTCTGTTTCGATCAACTCGGACACGGCCTCCCATGGGCTCTCCCGGTACCGCTTCGTCTCGGTGGGGTAGACGGCGAGGAGGTCGAGCGCCCCGGAGGTGAAGGGGAGACTGCCCGGTCCGTGGGCGACCACGACGGTCTTCAACCCCTCCCTCTGCGCCCGCCAGGCTGCCACGAGACCCGTAAGGCCCCCGCCGACGATCAACAAGTCGCATTCGGTCTTCATGACTCAGAGATTTCCGTCAATGTTTAGGCTGCCGCAGTAGATCGCCTCGAGAAGCTGTTCCTGGCGAAGCTGTTCTCCCCAGAGCATCGGCTTGATCCCGCCCCAACGCTTTTCCAGAAAATCGGCGAGCAGCTCGTTTCCCTTCTTGTGGGAAACAAAGCCCCGCTCATACAGATAGCCGATGGTGCGGTACCCGCAGAAACCACCTTGACAAGAGCCCATGCCAAGACGGGAACGAAGCCGAATCGCGTTTGGGTCTATGGGGTGCCCGTTCTTCCTGAGTTCCGTTACGATTTCCTCGACCTGCTGCCGCCCCACCATCTCGCACTCGCAGAGGACTTCCCCCTCCGGTGCGGGAACCCGCAGGCGTTCGAGCCTCTTCCCGGTGTCCAGGGTTTGCCCCCCTTCGCTGCCGGGAAGCGGAATTTCGGCGGTCCGGCAAGGGTCGTCCACCCCGAGCCGCCGGCAGACCAGGTCGACCACCCTCTCCGCCATCAGGCGATAGGTGGTGAGCTTTCCCCCTGCGATGCTCACCAGGTTCTCGAGCCCGTCCTTCTCGTGGTCGAACACCGTAAAGGTCCTCGTGATCGCCCTGTCCGCCTCTTTCGGATCGGCCAGAACCAGGGGGCGGACGCCCGCGTAGACCCGGATGAAACGGGCCGTCTCGAGTGCAGGCACCATCTTGGACGCCTCCGCGACGAGTCGGTCCACCTCGGACGCGCTCGTCCTCAGGTGATCCAGGTTCTCCACTCGGATCGAGTTGGTGCCGGTGATCGTTACCGTTTCCCCAGGCACCACGATGTCCCCATCGGAAGGGGGCCTCAACCGGTTGATGACCCGATTGACCAACCGGGAGTTCGTGATCAGCAGGCTGCCCTGGGAGTAGGCGATGTGCAGGTCGGCCCCGGCGAGGGCGCCGATCTGATCGACCCAGGGACCTGCCGCACTGACGACCTCGTCGGCAAAGACTTGAACGGTCTCCCCCGTCTTTGCCTGGATCGCATCGACCCGGGTGATTCTCTTCCCGTCGCGCTGCATCGAGGTCACTTGGGTGTAGAAAAAGACGCGTGCTCCGAGACGCCGGGCCGCGTCGAGATTCGCCTCGGTCGTCAAGAAGGGATTGATGGATGCGTCCGGCACACGGATCGCGGCCTTGATGCGCGGGTGGAGAGAGGGTTCCTCCTCGAGGATTTCCTTCAGGTCCGCCTGTTCGGCAGTGAGCCCGATTCCGGCCGCGGAAGAGAGGAAATCCGCAATGAACTCGTCTTTGTCCTCCTCCAGAGCGACGAAGAGCCCCCCGGTGTCCTCCACACAGCCGGAAGCGATTCGCTTGAGCACCGCGTTTTCCCGGGCGCATTCCCGGGCAGAGTCGGGATCCGTGACAACATATCGCCCGCCGCTGTGGAGTAAGCCGTGATTTGCACCTGAGGCGCCTGCGTTCAAGTCCCTTCGCTCGAGCAGCACCGCATGAATGCCCCGCAGCGCCAGATCCCTAAGCACGCCCGCCCCGGTCAGGCCGCCACCGATGACCAGAACCTGTGTCTCGATCCTCATGCCGTAGGATCCTTGTCAGCACCCATCTCGTCCTCATCCTCGATCTTGGCTGTTATTACCTGGCTGTTATGGGCTAAAAGCTAACTCCAAACCCAACTGCATCTCGAGCTAATAGTTCGCTACAGCACATACGTCGCACCGGCCTTCAAGATCTCCACCTCCGCGTCCACTTCCTGGGAGATGCGATGGAGGGCGTGATCGCAGGTGTCGTGGGCCGAGAGGAGGAGTCGTTTCGGTTTCTCTTTCCGGATCGCCTGGATGGTGCTCGTCAGGTCCGAGTCGGTCACCCGCTCCCACCAGGGCTTGCCGGTGCCGACGATCATCTGGAGCTGGAAACCACCGTAGTTGCCCCGCCCCTTTGTGACCGGAAAGTGCAGTCCGCCGCCGATCGCGTAGATGGGCTCGTCGGACAGGTGCCTCACCATCCGGATGACCACCTCGATCGTCGGATGCCCGCACCCCGTGAGGACAAACAGGCCTTTGCCCTTCACGTGAGCCACCAGCGCCTGCTCCTGGGTCAATCCGAAGAAATAGAGGCTCCTGGCCAAGGGCCCCGTCGAGGCAATTCCACCCTCCAGCATCTGGGGTTTTGCTGTAATCCGTACATCAAAGCCCTCCGCTCCAGCCGTGTCCGGCAAGTAGCAGGGCTTGCCTCCTGCCGCGCCGAACTCGGAAGGAAGGGCAACCTGGCTGCTGCGCTGGGCCTTGAGCCCTCCCATGTGGTCCGCGTGAAGGTGCGAGATGGCCAGTGCATCCACATCCTCCATCTTGAGGCCGAGAAGGGAGGTGTTGTCTGCAAAGGTGGTGT
>JAQYVQ010000636.1 GCA_030145435.1 Syntrophobacteria bacterium
GGTCAGATTCGGCCGCGACGATCGAGCAAGACCGCAGGCATAGCACCGCTATGTCGAGGATCTTGCGAATGAGGAGGGGTTGAAGATGGCCCAAAGATGGGATGCGAAAATGTGAAGTTATTTCTGCGCGAACCCTTAGGGGACGTTCCTCTCCAGTTTGCATAGGCTCCGTCCTGCTGTAGTATGCGGCTATGGCACCCCTCTCGAGCGACCTGGGACCCGAAAGCGGCCCCCCAGCCTTCCCGAAGGGAATCGCTGACCGTTACCGCTGGTCCTGGGACCGTCTTTGCAAGATCGCGCGGCCGGTGGTTGCCTTCGAGTTCTGGTTTTCCGTGCTCTACGCGGCGGCCCTCACCCCGATGGCGGCATGGCTGCTGAACAGGCTCGTCGTCTCCGGCGACCAGTTGGCCATCAGCAATTACGACCTGATCGGGTTCGTCCTCTCTGCCAGAGGCATCGCCTTCCTGCTCTTGTCCTTGGCGTTCATTCTCGCCCTCTGGTACGCGGAGCAGGTCGGGTTGATGATCATCGCCCTGGGCGCCTGTCTCGACCGCAAGACGTCGGTGAGCTTCGCCCTGCGTGAGAACATCGTCCGCCTCCCGGAGCTGATCCGATTGGGAATCCTCCAGGCAGCCTGCTATGGGGCGGCGTGTCTGCCCTTCGCGGGAGGCGCTGCCCTGACCTATTGGCTTCTGCTCGGGGACCGGGACATCAACTACTACCTGACCTTCCGGCCCTGGAACTGGTATGTCGCTCTGGCGGTCTGCGGGGTCCTTGGCGCCGTCTGCCTCTTCCTGGTCACTTGGTTGTTCGTGCGTTGGATTTTCGCAGTCCCTGCCGTTGTTTTCGAGAAAACCACGGCTCTCGGCGCAATGAGCACGAGCTGGCGCCGCACGCGGAGCCGTTTCTGGTCCATGGCGATTGTCCTGGGCTCGTGGTGGCTGGCCGTATTCGCGGCATCCCTGGCAACGAACGGGTTGATCGAGATAGGGGCGACAAGGCTGCTCAACAGCGCAGGCCTGTCGCTGACCTTGATTCTCCCCACGGTGCTCTGCACATTTGCACTCGTGACGACGGCCGGCCTCGCCTGGCTCATCGGCGGCAAGATCGGGTATTCACTGATGGTGGTCGGATTCTACCTGGAGGAGGCGGAACCACAGGACCGGCAAGGCGAGGCGGACTGGGTGCCGCCGGGATTGTCTCCGGCCCGTCTCCGAATGCTTGGGTGGGCCGGGGCAGTCATTGCCCTGCTGATAGCAATCGGCTCCGGGGCTCTCCTCCTGGAAAGCCTGAATCTCGTGCGTCCCATAGCAGTTACTGCACACCGTGGCAGCTCGCTGAAGGCGCCGGAAAACACGATGAGCGCGATTCGCCAGGCCATCGCCGATGGCGCGGACTATGCGGAGATCGACGTTCAAACCACTGCAGACGGTGTGGTGGTGATGATGCACGACGCGGACCTTGCACGCATTGCCTCTGTCGCCAGAAAACTCCACAAGATCGACTACGACGAGCTGAAGACCATCGATATCGGAAGCTGGTTCTCTCCCGACTTCGCGGAGGAACGGATCGCCACCCTCGAGGAGGTGATCGAACTCGCCCGGGGCCGCATCAAGCTCAACATCGAACTCAAGTACAACCGCCCGGACCCGGAACTGGCCGGGAAGGTAGAGAGCATCATCAGGGAACGGGGATTCATCAAGGAGTGCGTAATCACCTCCCTGGACCACAAGGCCCTGATGGGGTTCAGGAAGAGTTGTCCTGAACTCAGGGTCGGGCTCATCGTGTTCCGTTCAGTGGGGAATCCCCTCCGGGCCGATGTGGATTTCGTAAGTATGAATGCAGGGCGGGTCACATCCGGTCTCGTCAAGCAGGCGCACAAACGGAACAAGGGGGTTCACGTCTGGACGGTCAACGATGCGCACAACGCGCTAGCCATGATCGAGATGGGGGTGGACAACATCATCACCGACGACCCGGAAGGCCTGAGAAGGCTGCTCCAGGCCTGGAACGACCTCACCGACACGGAGAGAATCGCTGTCATGTTGAGGAGGCTCATCCAGGGAAAGAACCTCCCGATTCCAGAGGACCTTTGAGCCCGAATTCCTGCAACAAATACAAGACTCAGAACATCAAATATGACTAGATTGGGGAGACCAACGCAAACCTATGTTCTATGGAGGCCGATCATGCGGTTGTTTCTGATCATGCTTTTGACTGCCCTCGTAACGTGCTCCTCCTCCGTGGAGGCCGACTCGTGGGTGAAGGACCCGACCACGGGGTGCAAGCTCTGGGGCGGCGACACGGGTGAGGATGTTTCCAATGACATTGTAAGCTGGTCCGGCCCCTGTGAAAGCGGCTTCGCCACCGGGACCGGGGTCCTATCCTGGTTTGCCGAGGGCGGCCTCTACGGTCGCTACGAAGGGGCCATGAAGAAGGGGAAGCTGGAAGGCCCGGGTGTCATGTTCATCAAGCCGGACGAGGGGAGCGGATACGACCACTACCAGGCCGAGTTTGCGGGCGGGGAAATCGAGGGCCAAGCCGTCTTCAAGGGCGCCAACGGAGACCGCTTCGAGGGCCAGATGAAGAAGAGCGAGATCCATGGCTACGGCATCTATACCACCGCCGATGGGGCTCGCTACGACGGAGAATTCAAGGACGGGCTTCCGGAGGGAGAAGGTATCTCCACTGCAACGAATGGTGAGATGTACCAGGGGAGCTTCAAGGCCGGAAAGCTCCATGGCCAGGGCACCCTGATAGACGCAAAAGGAGAGTACTTCTCTGGCCGCTTCGAGAATGACGAACCGAACGGGCCCGGAAGGTGGGAGGGGACCGACGGGAGCCATTACGAGGGAGGCTTCAGAAACGGCGAACCCCACGGCCCGGGAGTCTACACAGCTGCGAACGGAGACGTGTACATGGCCCAGTTCGTCGACGGCCTGGCCCAGGGCACGGTGATCCTGATCCGGGCGAACGGCGAACGCGTCGAGCAGGTCTGGAAGGACGGCAAAGAGGTCAAGTGATTGATTCTTCGGAGGGTAGAATGATGCGAAAGGGAGTTGTTTTCCTCGTTGTTATGCTCACTATTCTGGCAATGACGGCCACCCACGCCCCCGTAGCAACGGCCGGGATCTTCAAGAGCCCCCTGGGAAGCGCGGCGCTCGGGGCAGCCATCGGCGCGATCGCGGGCGGTGGGAATGGAGCTGCCATAGGCGCAGCCGTTGGAGGCGGCGTCGGCTTGATTGGAAAGGCCGGCGACGAAAAGAAGAAACGGGAGGCGTCGGAGAGGCGGCACGAGCAGGAGCGTGCCGAGTGGCAGCGGCAGAAACAGCTCGAACAGGATCGCCTGCGCCAGCAACGGCAACCGGCGCAGGGTCAGGCGCAGTCGGCGGACGCCGTGCTGGTCTCCGAGACCCAGCGGTCCCTCATCCGGCTCGGCTACGACCCCGGGTCGGTGGGAACGATGAATGCGCAAACAACGGCAGCCATCAAGTCCTACCAGGCCAAGAAGGGGCTTCTGGAGACCGGCCGGCCCTCACAGGAACTGCTCAAGCACATGATCAAGAACGGCGGCTGACGCCGCCCCCAGCAGGGCTGCTAGAAGTCCAGATTGGCGGGCTCGTAGTACTCTTTGGGATTCTTGCAGCCCGGACACTTGGGAGGCGGCTCTTTGCCTTCCATGATGTAACCGCAAACGCTGCATTTCCATTTGATGGACTGCTCTCTCTTGTACAGGGTGCCCGCTTCCACCATCTCCAGGAGCTTCGTGTAGCGATCCCGGTGATGAGCCTCGATCTTGCCGATCTGGGCGAAGAGGATCGCGGCGGCCTTGTTGCCCTCTTCTTCTGCGTCTTTGGCGAAGTCGGGATACATGGTCTTCGTCTCGTAGTCCTCCCCGCCGATCGCCTCCTTCAGGTTTGCCACCGTGTCACCGATGCCGCCCAGGAGCTTGAACTCCTCCATGGCGTGGATCTTCTCGTTGTCGGCCGTCTCCCGAAAGATCTTCGCGATGTAGTGGTGCCCTTCCTTCTCGGCTACCTCGGCGAAGTAGGTGTACTTGTTCCTTGCCTGCGACTCGCCCGCGAATGCGGCCTTCAGGTTCTCTTCTGTCTTGCTCATTGGATCTCCTCCCTTCTGGAGCTTTTCGGGCCGGGCGGTTCCTGGTCACCTTGGGTGATACAAAAACACACCATTATTGTCAGGAATCATTCCGTCCAAGTCGAGAATCTTCTTATTTCTTGGCGCATTTCGCGCAAACCCCGTAGAGTTCAAAACGTGACTGAGAGGCCCGGAACTGGGTTGTTTCTCGAATGTGATCCATGTCAATCGTGTGGGCCGTCATGTAGTCGGAGATGCTCCCGCAACGGGTGCATACCAGGTTGATGTGGTGAGAAAGGTTTCCCTCGTACCGATTCTCCGCCTCGTTGAACTCCAGCTCTTTGACCAGACCTAGCCGGCTCAGTTCGGAGACAGAGCTGTAGACAGTCGAGAGGCTGATCCCCGGAACCGACTTCTGGGCGGCCTCCCAGATCTGACGGACCGATGGATGCTCATCAGTGGTAAGCAGGTAGTCGAGGATGGCCTCTCGTTGGGGGGTAACGCGAAGGCCTTTCTCTCGCATCTCAGCGACGACCTGGGTCTTGGATCGATTTACTGAAATGGCAGGGCCTCCTTGTTCGGAACCATTCCAGCATAAAGGCGGGCCCACTTCTTGTCAAGAAGAAAGAAATTCCTTCAGCGGGTCCAGGCGAATTTGTAGACGTTTCCGCCCGGCACGAGTGAACCGGAGGCCTTGGCGTTGTCGCTGCCGTCGGGAACGGAGAGGTACAGTTCAAAGACCTTCACCTGGTCCTGATCCGCTATGTAGGCAAGTCCCCAACCGTTTTTGTCCCACTCGAATTCTTCAACGTTACCGCCCGCAACGAGAGGACCCGAGGCCTTGTCGTTGACCCTGCCGTCCGGGGTCGAGGTGTAGAGCTCGAACCGGTTGACCGTGTCCTGGTCGGCGAGGTAAGCGACGCGAGAGCTGTCCGACGCCCACGCGAAGTCGACCACGTTCCCGCCTGCCGTCAGGGGACCGGAAACCCGCACGTCTTCATCACGGACCGCGGGCGGAGCGGTGTACAGTTCGAACACATTGACCGTGTCCTGGTCCGCCAGGTAGGCAAGCTGCGAGTTGTCCGGCGCCCAGGCGAAACCCGTGACGTTGCTGCCGGCCGCCAGAGTGCCGGAGACCCGCACACTCAAGAGGGACACGGTGGGCTGTGCCGTGTAAAGCTCACGGACAGCCGCTCGGTCCTGATTCGCAATGTAGGCAAGTCGAGAGCTGTTCGGCGCCCATTCGAAGGTCCCGACCGCGGTATTCGGAAAGGTCAGGCTCGAGATTCGGGTGCTCGCGGCCTTGTTCTGTCGGGTCGTGTACAGGTCGAACCGGGTAACGTCGCTCTGGTTGGCCCGGTAGGCGAGCCGGGAGCTGTTCGGTGCCCACGAGAAGCCGGTGACATTGCTCCCGGGGAAGAGCCTGCCGGAAACGTTGGCACTCGCGAGGCCGGCTTCCGTGGTGTACAGATCGATGACCAGCACATCATGGTGGTTGGCTCGATAGGCAACCC
>JAQYVQ010000005.1 GCA_030145435.1 Syntrophobacteria bacterium
GGTCGCACTCGACGTAACAGAACTTGCCCATGGTCCGGATTATGCCCATGATAGCCCTCTCTTATCCACTCCTGATTGGCGCGTGATTCCGCCGAGATAAAACTCGTTTCAACGCATAACAAACCTTTTAGCAGAATTCACAGGCCTTTTACAAGAACTTTCGCCAAGGGATTCGTTTTACATCGCACTTTTTTTGAGGTCCCGATCTTCTGAACGAACACGCCTACCCCCTCTCCAAAACATCCCCAGAAGGTCTTCGGCCTCTTCGAGAAGCAGGAAGGGACTCGACAAGGGCAGCACGTTCTGTTTCACCTTGCCCGAAAGCCGATCCTGATTCCTACCTTCCCTGGCAATCGACGAGTATCTTCGTATGCCCCGGGGCATGAAGGGCCTCAAAGGCCTCGGCGATCTCGTCGAGAGGGACGACGTCGCTCACGACGAGATCCGGATCCACGGCGCCCCGGGCCAACGGGGCCAGGCTGGATTCGAACTCTCGAAGATTGTATCCCAGACTGAAGTGTAACTGTATCTCCTTCATAAACCAGTTCATAGGGAACAGGGTCACGTTGCCCATGTGGACGCCCAGCGCCACAACCCGGCCGTGCGCCTTCACGATCGTGGCAGCCTCTTCGATCGAGTTCTCTGTGCCTGCGCAGTCGATCACGACATCCGGGCTCCGGCCCGCGGCCTTCCGGACCTCGTCCGCGACGTCCACCTGTTTCGGGTCAAAGACCCCGTCCACCCCCGCGGCCCACGCCTTCTCTGCACGGTACGGATCAGGTTCCGTAACGTAGATGCGAACCGCACCGGCGATCTTCAAGGCATACACACAGAGAAGTCCGATCGGGCCAGCCCCCATGACCACTGCCTGATCGCCGACACGAATGCTCGAGAGGTTCACTCCACGGACCGCGACCGCCCAGGGCTCGTTCAAGGCCGCGAGCTTCATATCCATGCCGGCCGGCACCGGGTAGAGCATGGAGGGGCGCACCAGCATATACTGCCCAAATCCGCCGGGGTTGCCCCCCAGTCCGTAAGCCCGCATGATTCCTTCCTGGCAGACCTGGATATCTCCCCGCCTGCAAGGCTCGCACGCGAGACAGGGATCCATCGGCAGGACAACCACCGCGTCCCCCTCACTCCACCCCTGGACGCCCTCACCCACAGCGGCGACATGGCCGGACATCTCGTGGCCGATGATGCAGCCCGGGGGAAAGAACCCGGCATCGGCCATGTGCAGATCGGATCCGCAAATGCCACAGTACGCCACCTTGACCAGGATTTCCTCGGGACCGGGTTCAGGGGTCGGGCACTCTTCCACCTTCATCTTGCCATCCGGTTGAACAATCGCAGCCTTCATCGTTCCCCCCCATGGTCATGGCTGGATGTGAATTCCAATTCCTAAAGAAGGCCACTCTCCGTGGCATACTTGGTCACAGGATGGGGCAGCGTGGGGTCGACCATCACATTGATGCAGGACACCTTGCCATACTTCAGGGACCTTTCGAGGGCAGGCTTGATCTCTTCCGGCCGCTCGATGAATTCCCCGTAGCCCCCGAGCCCCTGTGCCATCAGGTCGTACCGCACCACGCCGAGTTCGGTTCCGCAGGTCCTGTCGTGGCCGAAGAGCATCTCCTGGCCGTGTTTGACCATCCCCCATGCCTGGTCGTTGCAGATCACGCAGATCACGGGCAAGTCGTGGCGCACGGCCGTGTCGATCTCCATCCCGTTCAAGCCGAAGGAACCGTCTCCTGACAAGAGGATCACGTTTCGGTCCGGTTCCGCCAACTTGGCGGCCAGGGCAAAGGGCAGTCCCACCCCCAGGCATCCCAGGGGCCCTGTTGAGGTCACGGCAGAAGGCCGCTCCGCGGGGAATGCCTCGCTGCCCCACAGCATGCTGTCACCGCCGTCACAAACGAACATCGCTTCCCCGCCCACGACATCACGTACATCCTCGACCAACCGCCGGGGATGAATCGGTACCATGTCCAGATCGTAGGTTGATCGTTCCGCCTTTATCGCCTCTTCGACCATCTGCGTTGCCTCCCCGGCCCAGGGACGGTCCGGATTCTCCGGGATTCGCTGGATCAGGTCTTCGAGGACCAGCTTGATGTCTCCCCAGACGCCCACATCCGGCCCTCGATTGAATCCAAGTTCCGTAGGCTCGATATCCACTTGAATCACCTTCATGGGCGGCTGGAAGAGCTTGCCGAAGGCCAGCATGAAGTTGAAGCGGGTCCCCAGGGCGAGGATCGTGTCCGCCATCATCATGGGCGACAGGGTGTGCAGCATGGAGCCGCTGATGGCGAGCGGGTGGGAGTCCGGCAGCACACCGCGCCCGCTGGTACGGGTGATGACCGGGATGCCGGCCCGCTCGGCAAAGGCCTTGAGCGCATCCCCGGCACGAGCCCACAGGCAACCGGATCCCGCCAGGATCAGGGGACGCTCGGCCTTGGCCAGCATCTCAGCGGCCGCAGCGAGGGCCTCAGGGCTCCCGTTGGGGCGTGAGGTGGTGCGGTAATGGGTCGGAAAAGGCGCCTCCGATTCGTCGACCTTGGCATACATGATGTCCATGGGGATTTCCAGGTAGACCGGCCCCGGCCGGCCGCCCAGGGCATGCCGATAGGCCATGGCAATGTACTCGGGTATACGGTGGGTGTGATGGCAGATCCGGGCCCACTTGGTGATGGGCTTCATCAGGGCGATCTGGTCGATATCCTGAAGGGCCCCGGTATCGTTCTCTGCCAGCGCACTCCGGCCGCCGAGCACCAACAGGGGGGTGTTCGACTGCTGGGCGTTGGCAATGGCCGTGACCGCATCGGTCAAGCCCGGACCCGCCGTGACGGCACACACACCCATTTCGCCCGTTACGAGCGACCACCCCTCCGCCATGTGAGCCGCCGCCTGCTCGTGCCGGGTATCGATGATCTTGATCCCCTCGTCCAGGCTCGCGTTGTAGATGGGAGCAATGTGGCCCCCGCTCAGGCTGAAGATATACTTGACTCCCTCTCGGAGAAGCGCCTTGACGACCAGTTGACCACCGTCCATCTTGCTCATTCGAGTCCCTCCCCTTGTCCCGGGTGTGTCCCTTCTTCACTCCGGTTCCGTGCGTGTTTCCCGACTTCGGGTACGGCCCTTTTATCTATATGAATCCGGGGTCAAAAGCAAAAGATTTCAGGGTCTCCCTTTGACATCCCGATCGCCTTTCCTTAGGCTAAATCCCGAACACTCGAAACAGGAGCGTGGTACATGCGCCACAAGAATCGCGCAAGGGTAAGAAATCTCCTCCGGACCTTGAACCCGAAGGACTATGAAAGGTTCGAGAAGATCAGGATCAACGACCTCGGGTTCGGGTATGATTCCTTCGGACTCGAGATCGAGTCGGCCATGGCCGTCTTCACCCTGGTGCAGTACTTCTACGATCACTGGTTTCGGGTGGACAGCTACGGGGTGGAGAACATCCCGGAGGAAGGTGCTGTCCTGCTCACCCCCAACCACAGCGGCATCATTCCGATCGACGGGGCCATGATCGCGACCGATCTGCTCAAAAAGATGGAAAAGCCGCGACTCATGCGTGCTGTCCTGTACAACTCTGCCGGATTCATACCCTTCGTGGGCACCTTCTTCTACCGTTCCGGGCAGATTTCGGGCGCCCGCCGAAACTTCGAAGAGGCCCTCAAACAGCGCGAGCTGGTCGCTGCGTTTCCCGAAGGTTCCAAGGGAACATGGAAGGGGTTCGACGATCGATACAGGCTCAAGCCGTTCAACGTGGGATTCATGGAGCTGAGCCTGATCTACCGGACCCCGATCGTTCCCACCGCCGTGATCGGGGCCGAAGAGCAATACCCCTTCATGAAGAACGTGAAGCCCCTCGCCAGGATGCTGCATCTCCCCTACTTCCCCGTCTCCCCCCTCTTTCCGCTGCTCGGACCGATCGGCATGTTACCCCTTCCGACCAAGTACAGCATTTCCTACGGAGAGCCGTTCCATTTCTACAGAGAATACGGCCCGGAGACCGTCCGGAAACCGGATGTGATCCACATGCTGGTCGGTAAGGTACGGACAAGGATCGAAGAGATGCTCGCAGAGGGGCTTCGGAACCGAAAGGGCGTCTTCGGCTTCTCCGCTACCTCGGGCCCCAAGTCCCTGCCGGAAAGAATACTGGCCAGGCTCACTGGCGACGGAGCGTAGTCGGTTACAGCTGTTAGCTCCCCACCACTGCCCCATGCCTGACTTTTGCCCTCTGGGAGGGTGGTAAGGTGGGCTAAAAGCTAATCGCTAATAGCCGCGAAACACTCTCCCAAATCAGCGCTTTACGACTACCTCACCTATTGCCAATCCCCACGACAAACGGCTGCCCCGGAACCCGCTGAACATTCACGGAAGACAAGCCGGCATCAACGAACAGGGTGACCAGTTCCCTCTCGGTCAGCCCTTGCCCTGCCACGAAACGAACGAAGTATTCGGAACACAGCCACCGCGTGCCCGGGAGAACCCATCTCCACTTTTTCACAAAACCCCTGGTGGCTTCCCGGGAGAGGTCCCTGTCCACTTCGATCACGCAGACCGTCCCGCCTTCCTTGCAGACACGCTGCATCTGAGCGAGGCCTTGCCTACGATCAGGCAAGTGCTTGATCATCGCAGCCGAAACGACGAGGTCGAAACCGCCGTCGGCCAACGGCAGACAGAGGGCGTCCCCGACACCGAAACCCACGTTCGGAATCCCGAGACCCCTCCCGTGGGCGCGAGCGACCTGCCCCTGTGAGAGATCGAGTCCGAGGACGAAGGCCTCAGGGTTTCTCCGGGCGGCTCGCATCGCGATCTGTCCGGAGCCGCACCCAAGGTCCAGGACCCTGAATCCCGCCGGCAAATCGCAGAGGAGACCTTCCACCACCGCATCATACAGATCCCCGATCCCTGCCGCCACAATGGCATCGTAAAGCCAGGCCATCCCCCGAATCCAGGGCCCTTCCATTTTGAAAAGATGCATTCAAGCTCCTTGCGCTACTTGGATGCTTCGGTACGTCCCCCGCCCGCTTTCCTACCCGAGCCCGATCACCCGCACCCATTGACTATTCTCGGGCGGGGGCCGGGCTCGGGCGCTCTGGCAAGTCGACAGGAATCTGCGGCTATTCTTACCTGGCAGAGCTCAAATTGTGCAGTGCTGTCCGGGGTTCCGTCGGAGATTTGTGCCGGGCGACTCCGGGGGAGGGAGAGACGGAGCCCAAGCAAATCGGAGAGGGAACCCCGGACAGCACCGCACGGCGAGCCCCCCTGGAACATAGCACTGTCTCCAATGTCGCTCCACTAGAAGGCTAAACAAATCTTTCCAAAGTGCTCGCCCCTCTCCATTACCTGGAAGGCCTGCTTTACCTCCTGGAAGGGAAACACGCGGTCGACCACCGGGGCGAGCTTGTGAAGGGCCATGGCCCGGTTCATCGCCTCGAAGCCTTCCCGGTGGCCGACGAAGATGCCCTGGACCCTCACGTTCTTCATCAGGATAGGCAGGATGTTGAGTTCTTTGGCCCCTCCGGACAAGACGCCGATCATGCTGATCTCTCCCCCGATTCGGACCGCCTGCAGCGACTCCTGCAGGGTGCCTGCACCGCCCACCTCGATCACGTGGTCCACGCCGAGTCCGTCGGCCCACTCTCTGACCGCCTTGCCCCACTTGGGGGTCTCCTTGTAATTAATTCCGTGATCCGCGCCCATCCGGGCCGCACGATCGAGCTTCTCGTTGCTGCTCGAGATCACGACCACCCGGGCGCCGATCATCTTGCCGATCTGCAGACCGAACATAGATACGCCGCCCGTCCCCTGTACGAGGATCGTGTCGCCTGCCTTGCGTCCCCCGTAAGTGACCAGGGCACTCCATGCCGTCAAGGCCGCGCACGGGAGGGTTGCGGCCTGCTCGTCGCTGAGATGCTCCGGCACGTGCACAACCCCCTCCTCGTTGAGCACCCTGTATTCGGCTAGCATTCCGTCCAGGGGGCTCCCAAGTGTGGTGACTGCTTTCTCCACCGTAGGCTCCCCGGAGGGCCATCCCTGAAAGAAACACCCTGCCACCCGGTCCCCCATCCTCACCCTGGAGACGCCCTCCCCGATCTCGACCACCTCGCCCACTCCGTCCGAGCAGGGGATGATCGGCAGGGGTTGCCTCGGGTTGTAGAGCCCCTGCACCATCAGAAAATCCCGAAAATTGAGCGACGAGGCCTTCATCCGGATCTTCACTTCACCCGGTCCCGGCTCCGGTTCCGGCCGTTCCGCCACTGCAAGGTTCTCGAGACCGAAAGATCCCTGGACTTCAATGACTTTCATGGCTTCCTCCCTCAGAACTGCCCTTAGGATTGATCAGAACCCCATTTCCCCTCAATATCCCTCACATCCCGCGCCTCGGTCAATAAAAAAGCCCTCTTCCGGTCGTAACGGGGGTGTGTTTGGGTGATTGTATACCTCAAAGACGTATAAAGTTGACAATCAGTGGGACCCTTGATAGCCTGTCATGTCCATTAAGTAGGGCTCGGGAGAAGGAACATGGCGGTTCAAAAAGCCAGGTCAAGGAAAAACCTCGAGGCAGGACCCGTACCGGCAGATCTGAAAGCGCTGTTCGACCCCCTCCGGACCCCCACATGGGACCTGCTGGAACAGGCCCGGTACATCCGCCGGAAGAACTTCGGGAATCGGGCTCATCTCTGCAACATCCTGAACGCCAAGTCGGGCGCCTGTACCGAGGACTGCGCCTTTTGCAGCCAGAGCATGCATCACCGATCGAGTGTTTCCGTTTACCCGCTCGTGACCGTGAAGGAAGCGCTCGGGGCGGCCCGTGAGGCCGAATCCTTTGGAGCACGTTGCTTCAGCCTCGTAACGAGCGGCCGGTCTCTCAAGGGAAAGCGAGAGAGACAGAGGCTTCTCAAGATCATCGAGAGGATACGCGCCCGGACGGAACTGGAAGTAGCCTGCTCCATCGGCCTGGAGACCCCCGACTTCCTGCGAGACCTTCGCGCAGCCGGACTCAACACGTTCCATCACAACCTGGAGACCGCGGCAAGCCACTACGACATGATCTGTACCACCCATGGGTACGAGGAGCGAATACAAACCGTTCGAGCCGCGAAACAGGCCGGTTTCACCCTCTGTTCCGGCGGCATCTTCGGGATGGGGGAATCCCCCTCCCAGCGCGCCGAGTTCGCTCTAACGCTCGGTCGGCTCGGGGTGGACCGAATCCCGGTGAATTTTCTGAACCCCCTGCCCGG
Organism: Syntrophobacteria bacterium; assembly: GCA_030145435.1. Lineage (GTDB taxonomy): Bacteria > Desulfobacterota > DSWW01 > DSWW01 > DSWW01 > S015-6. Next base: position 7,254 of record JAQYVQ010000005.1, read on the forward strand.
CACGCCCATGGAGGGGCGTAGCAGGCTCAAACCTCTAGAGGCCCTGCACATCGTCGCCGCCCTTCGCGTAGCCCTTCCGGAGCAAGAAATCCTCGTGTGCGGGGGCCGCGAAGTCACCCTGCGAAGCCTCCAACCCCTGTTGTTCAACGCCGGCGCCAACGGCATCATGACCGGCAAGTACCTGACCACGCCGGGACAGGGAGTCGAGGCGGATCAGCGCATGCTCACCGATCTGGAGCTCGATTTCAGGCCTGTGGGGCACGCAGACAAACGCGAAAGGTGATAAGGATTCGGGATCAGGTATCAGGGGTCAGGGGCAGGGATCAGGCCACCACTCCCCCGGGAACCTTGGATCCATTGAGGCGTCTCGCCGTCAACGGGACGCGAAGTATGCTTGATACGAGAGAGAAGCGATGAGAGCCCAAACCGAAACGCAGCCGAACAACAATGCTGATAGTCCTTATTCCCTCATAGAGGACCGCCTGGACAGTCTCCGCGCCGAGCATCGATACCGGTTTCTTCGCCGCGTGGAAACCGCACAGGAAGCTCGCATCATGCTCGACGGGGAACCGGTCCTGCTCTTCTGCTCGAACAACTACCTCGGCCTGGCCAATCACCCGGACCTGAAGGCCGCGGCCAGGGAGGCCGTGGATCGGTTCGGGTGCGGATCGGGTGCTTCGAGGCTGATTTCAGGGAACATGCACCTTCATGAGGAGTTGGAGGAACGACTCGCCCGTTTCAAGCAGTATCCCGCCTGCATCCTTTTCGGAAGCGGCTACGCGGCCAACGTGGGGGTTCTTTCCTCCCTGATGGAGCGAGGAGACATCATCTTCAGCGATTCCCTGAACCACGCCAGCATCATCGACGGATGCCGCCTGAGCCGTGCCGACGTGAAGATCTACCGACATCGCGACACAGAGCATCTCGAGTCCCTGATACGGGACGCCAGCGGATATCGGAAGAGGCTGATCGTAACCGACACGTTGTTCAGCATGGACGGCGACCTTGCCCCCCTTCCGGATCTCGTCGGGCTGGCCCGCCGCCACGACTGCATGCTCATGCTCGACGAAGCCCACGCCGTGGGCGTGATGGGCTCGAACGGACGAGGCGTGGCCGAGCACTACAGCCTCGACGACGCTGCCGACATCTCGGTCGGAACCCTGGGAAAGGCCCTTGGAAGCTTCGGCGCTTTTGCGGTGTGCCGACCTGCGGTCCGAGAGTACCTGGTGAATCACGCCCGTAGCCTCATCTATTCGACCAGCCTCCCCCCACCGGTCCTGGCCGCCGCCGTGAAGGCCCTGGACATCCTGGAGGCAGAACCGGAGCGGCGACAGCGTCTTGCGGAGAACGCGAATCGCCTCGCCCAGGGCATACGGGCCCTCGGGTTTTCCGTGCCCGAACCGGTCACCCCGATCCAGTCGGTCATCATGGGCGAGGAGGCCAAGGCCATGAGCCTTTGCGAGCAGTTGCTCCAACGGGGGGTGTACGCACAGGGAATCCGTCCCCCCACCGTGCCGCCGGAAACATCCCGCGTCCGATTTTCCCTGATGGCAACGCACACGGACGAAGACATTCGTGACGCCCTGGATGCCCTGGCTTCGTCCCTTGCCGCCTTGGGCCCACCCAGCTTGCGCCGCGCCCGGGAGTAGGAGAAAGAATCACCATGGAAGACACAAAAGATGTTTGGCTGCCTCTGTCGGCCGATGAGATTCAAGCCCTGATCGCGGCCGATCACAAGCATGTGTGGCATCCCTTCACCCAGATGAAGGAGTGGTGCGAACAGCCCTGCATGATCGTGGCCGCAGGGGAAGGGGCCTATGTGATCGACGTGGAGGGAAACCGCTACCTCGACGGGATCAGCTCCCTCTGGGTGAACGTTCACGGTCACCGGCGCAAGGAGATCGACGATGCGGTCCGGGACCAGTTGGACCGCATCGCCCACTCCACCCTTCTCGGGACGGCGAGCATCCCGTCGATCAAGCTTGCAGAGAAGATCATCCGACTCGCTCCCGAGGGGCTCACCCGGGTCTTCTACTCGGACAACGGTTCCACGGCTGTCGAGGTGGCGTTGAAGATCGCCTTCCAGTATTGGCAACAGCACGAGGACCCGAAGAAGCGGGAGAAGAAACAGCTCGTCTCCTTCCACAATGCTTATCACGGGGACACGCTCGGCGCGGTGAGCATCGGAGGCATCGACCTGTTCCACGGCAAGTACGGGCCCCTCCTTTTTCCGGTTCGCAAGGTCCACTATCCGGATTGCTATCGTTGTCACCTGGGGCTGACTTCGCCTGAATGCGGGATCGCCTGTCTCGAGGAACTCGAGAAGCTCATGGAGAGGGAGACGGACACCCTTGCAGCACTGGTCATCGAACCGCTGGTCCAGGGGGCTGCCGGCATGATCATGGCCCCCCCGGG
>JAQYVQ010000061.1 GCA_030145435.1 Syntrophobacteria bacterium
AGCCTTCGTGCTGTCGGTTCTGGTTCTATTTATCCTCTATAGTTTCCTCTGCAATTAAACTTACCCCTTCTCTAATTCCTATTATCGCAAATTTCGGCATCCTCATGCTTCTAATGGGGCATTCTAGCTGTAACATTCCCACTTACAATTACCACACAGTCACTTCATATCTATATTCTATTGGCTATAGGAGTGGCTCTAACTAACTGGTATATCAATAGCATTCTATTTTTTGATACTATTATATAAATTTGTGGTGTTTATGTTCTTCATCTTTTCAGGTGTAGTCTGTTCGCGAAGTGCTTGTTCCGCCAGAGCGTGCCATTCGCTACTCAAATACTTGACTTGATCAGACATGGCCTGCCTCTCCTGTTAACGTTTGTTCGTAAAGAGCCCCTGGGTCATGAGATCCAGGATATGCCCGAACATGTCCTGGATGAACTCCTTCCCTATTGCAGATTCTCCCTTGGCCTGTCAAGTTGGTTGGAGGCTCCGCCTTGTCATAAGAGATGGGATCATTTACGATACCAAGCTGCTGCCGGCGGACCAGGCTGAGATCTCGGCCGAAGAAGAGGAGAAACAGGAACAGCGGAGAAAGGCATGAGAAAACTGCAGAATGTCCTACGGACCCTCTTCACCCGACGCCTGGTATTGACGTTCGACAAGGTCGACTTCGTCTACCCCCGCCTTTCCGGACGACGGCGGCGAAACTGGCTGTTGGCCGAGCCGGCCTGGGCCCTGAAGTCGGACAAGGTCTGGGCGTATCCCACGTTGCTTCAGATCGAGCCCTGCAATGTGTGCAATCTCCGCTGTCCAGTCTGCCACAGTGTGACCGACGGGAAGCCCCAGGGCTTCCTGCCTCTCGACGACTTTAAAAAAATCATGGATGAAGTGGGTGACGATATCCTCTTCCTTCACCTCTGGGGCTGGGGGGAGCCCTTCATGAACAAGGATTTCTTCTCCATGGTGAAGTACGCCAAGGCCAAAGGGGTGCAGATCATCAGCAGCACGAACGGACACTTCTTCGAAAGCCACGGAAACATCGACAAGCTGATCGACTCCGGCCTGGATGTCCTCATCGTGGCCCTGGATGGGACCGATCATGAGACCTACGAGAAGTACCGCCTGCAAGGAGATTTCGAACGCGTCCTCTCCGGACTGAGACAGCTCGTGAAGGCGAAGAGGGAAAAGGGGGCACGGTCCCCGCGCATCAATCTCCGCATGCTCGTGACCCGCGAAAACGAGGATCAGGTCGAACCGATGAAGGCCCTGGCCCGGGAGATCGGCGTCGAGATCTTCAGCCTGAAGACCCTCTGCAGCTTCGATAACGAATCCAAGGGCGCGGAGCTGTTGCCCTGCCGTCCGGAGTTTCGACGGTTCTCCTACGGCCCGGAGGGTGAACCGATACGCACGAAGAACACGTGCAAGAAGTTCTGGAATCATCCGACCATCTACCGGGACGGTACCGTGGTCCTCTGCGACTATCACACGGGCAACGAGCTGTCCCTCGGGAACGTGTTCGACCGCGATGGCCGGGCGAATTTCGGAAAGATCTGGTTCGGTCAAGACTTCCGCCGCGCCCGGGCGCAATTCCTGAAGGGGGACCGTCAGGACATGCGTTGCGACCGCTGCGCCCTGAACTATGCGGGGGTGGACCGCTGCGTTTCCCACGCCTTCGCAATCGAAGGGGGGGGGCGTTGAGGAGTCATGAGATGAGCGCCGCCGAGCCGGTCGTATCTGTCATTATCGCCTCCCACAACGCCGTCACTACCATCGGGGACACCCTCGAATCTCTTGAACGGCAGACAGCCCGCCGGCAGTGTGAAATCATCGTCGTGGACAGTTCTACGGATGGCACCGGGGCCTTCGTCAAGGAGCACTTCCCCGGGACCCGCCTGCTGGAGTTCTCGAGCCGCAAGTTCTGCGGAGACGCCCGGAATGCCGGGATTCGTGTCGCCCGTGGACGGATTATCGCGATGACGGACGCGGATTGCCGTGTGGGTGCGTCATGGCTGGAAAACATCATTCGGGCACATCAGGACTCGCAATCGGTCGTGGGAGGGGCGATCGCCTGCGGCAATCCGGAGAGCTATGTCGGATGGGGCGCCTACTTCACCGAGTTCAGTCAGTGGCAGTCCTCCGGACCGCCTCGCTTCGTGGCGGACATGGCCGGTGCAAACATCAGCTACCAGAAGGGGGTCTTCGAAGCCCACGGGACTTTCATCGAAGGGATGTACTGCTCGGATACGGAATTCCACTGGCGTATCGCCAAGGAGGGCCTTCGGATACGGTTCGACCCGTCGATCGTCGTGTTCCATCGCAACCTGGACCGGCTCGGACGCTTCCTGCGTCACGAATTCTCTCACGGCATGAGTTTCGCGGGCATGCGCTGCCGGGCAAGGGCATTCTCCTTCGGCAGGCGAGCGGTCTACGCCCTCCTTTCGCCCTTCATTTTCCTGAAGCTTCTTGGCTGCAATGTGGTTCGGGGGATCCGGTTCGGGGCCTACCCCGCCTCCTACGTGAAAGCACTTCCCGTAACCGCCCTCGGGATCCTCTGTTGGACGGCAGGCGAAGCGGCGGGCTATGCGCGCGGCTCGAACTGAAGCACTGGTCGGTATGAGATGAAGGGACGGACACGCCAAATCTGCCGACTGGCAACCGACGGACCGGGTCCTGCGCCGCTGCAGCACGTTCTCCTTTCTGAATGCATACACGAACCGGGAAGTGGGCGACCCGGGTTAAAGCGCTCACAAGTACCGTAACCAGCCCGCGGGATATCATGGAACTGCCGTTCTTCTCCATCATCGTGCCACCTACAAGCGCCCACAGGCGCTGGCCGAATGTTTACGCGCGCTCGAGAACGTGGATTACCCGCGGGAGCGTCTGGAAGTCATCATCATCGACGACGGCAGTCCGAGCCCTCCTGAGGCTGTGGCGCAAAGGCGCCCGGGGCCTGATCCCTCACAGTCTCCACGCCCTGGTTCGCCCCCTCACGGTTCACTTGCATGGAGCTCCAAAGGGACTATACTATTGAATTTTCGGGCCGGAAACGGGTATCCATAGTAAGCAAGCAGTGGAGAGACACCATGAAGGGTCTTCTCGTCCTTCGGACCGTTCTGATCGGGATTCTCGGGCTTTGCCTTCTCTCCTGTGCCCCCTACAAGGCGAAGGAGGACCGATCTCCCCCCCTGGAGATCCCCGGGGGCTTCAGCGCATCCGGCTCGCCCAAGGCGTATGAGGAACGGTGGTGG
>JAQYVQ010000084.1 GCA_030145435.1 Syntrophobacteria bacterium
GCAGCATCCCGGGTACGGGCCGAGTCAGGTTCGCAACATGCTTCGGAAAGATGGGTTTACGGTATCGGTGGGGACCTGTCGGCATGTGATGGAGGAGAACGGGTATCTGCCTCCGAAGCTGAAGCGCAAGGAGCATCCGGGGCGGTACGAGGCAGGGCGGCCACGGGAGCTGTATCATCTGGATTTTTTTCATTTTCACGTACACAAGCAGAAACAGTGTGTTCTATTCATCGAAGATGACTATTCTCGGTACATCGCGGGCTGGGCCATGGTCCCGGAGGAAAAGGCGGATGCGGTCATCGAGTGTTTTGAGAGCAGTGTCCAGCGGTACGGGAAGCCCGAGGGGGCGATGTCGGACCGGGGCAGCGCGTTCCATTCCTGGAAGGGGCTAAGCCGGTTTGAGGCGATGTTGGAAAGCTACGAGATCAACTACTATTTGGCCCAAGAGGCGGCGGTGAACGGGAAGGTGGAGGCGCTGAACGCAAGCTTTCAGAAAGAGTGTTTGCGTCAGCAGGAGTTTATGGACTTGACGGATGCCTCCCGTGCGATCGGGCGTTGGGTTGACCATTACAATCATTTTCGCACGCACCACGGACTGGGGGGGCTGCTGGTCCCGGCAGACCGTTTTTACGGACTGGTGGAGCAGACGCTTCGGCGTATCGAACAAGGCCAGGGGGCCCACAGTCTGGATATGCTCAGCCCGGACAATCGAGGGCTGGAACTGCTGCGGGTTGTCTCCTGTGGCGGCAAGCCCCAGGTGTGGCTGATGGGAGAGAAGTTACTGGGGTAGAAAAAACGAAACGGGTGTCCTAGATTGTGATTACGACATCAACAAAAAAGGATACCCATACCATGAGCTTATTGGAAACGCTTAAAAAGGACAAGTTGTCATTGATCGCGATGCATACATTGGTAGGGGATTGGGCCGGGGAGCTTGAGGTAGATCTTTCCGGTCCGCTCAACGGGATATGCGCCCGCGCAGGCGTAAATCGTACTCAGGCATACGAGAAGCGGGGACATATCCAGGAGGCCATGGAGGGTATGGAACTTCCCGGGCCCGGCCGGCCCCGGAGGCCAATGGGAGCAGAGAAGCACAACGAAGAGGCCTGTGCCCTTCGAGAGAAAGTGTTGCGGTATCGACTGGCCCATCCTGGGGCGGTGGTCGATCATGGGCCCGGACAGGTGCGCTACAGCGATGGTTTCAGGCGGTACATCCTGGATCTGGCCGACGCTTGGAAAGGGAGTCATGAGCAATTTTGCCTTCAGGTGGAGGCGCCCTATCCGACCTTCAGGAGCTGGCAGCAACGAGACCGGCGCGAGCCGTATCAAGAGCGGCAAATACCCCGGAGCCCCCATGTACCGGAATCAGCCAGTGAGGCAAGCTGGACGATCCTTGAGGATCACCGTCGTTGGGAAGGGAGTTTGCGAGAATTTTTCCGGTTTGCCTCCGCTCGGATACATCTGCCGGCGAATCAGATCCGGCGCGTGTTGATGATCTGCAATGCGCTGCCTTTGAAGACGCACAAAGGACCCCGATACCGAGGCAGCACGGAGCGGGTCCAGCCGGGCGACATCCTGGTAACCGACGGCAAGACAGTGGAAGTGGTATCCACAAAGACCGGGGTAATCAGCCAATACAACTGGCAGGCCATGGTGGATCAGGCCACAGCGTGTCATACGGCAACGGCGGTCACCGAAACCGAATGTGCCGCGGGCGTCAAGGCGGCCTTTGAGGGCTCGTGCCGGTTCATGGGGAAAGCCCCTCTGGCCATCGTACACGACAACAAACCGATCTATCAGGAAGCGGGATTAAGGGCCCTTGTGGGGAAAAGCACGTTGATGATCGAGGCCACGTTGGGCCGTGCGGAGAACAAGGCAGTCGTGGAAGGAGAATTCGGCAAGTTTGCGCAGCAGGTCGGAGAAATCTACCTGGACTTGAGCAACCTGGAGAATCTGAAGAAGAGCGCCGTCAGGGAAGTGATCCGGGCATACACAGCAGGGGTCAACCATGCGGGGCGTTTCGAGTTTGACGGGAAAAGCCGTGCGGAGGTCTTGCACGATGCCTGCCCTCCCACCGAAAAGGACAGGGCCTTTGTCGAAGGGTTGCACGCCGGGCACAAGGAGAAACGACCTCCCCCGAGCCTTCCCACGGCATCCGTGGCTCGCAGGCTGCTTGACGCAGGCTTTGCCCGCTTTGAAATCGAACATCTCGATCCGAAAGGACAAGTGCGCCACTGGCTGAGCCGTCGGTACACGCCGCAGGCGATCCGGCAAGCTCTGGCGATCTTCGGTACGGAACGTGAAAAGGGACGGGTTCGTAACAAGACGGCTCACCGGTACCTGGTCAAGATCATCCAGACCAGTCAACACGAGTTGGATCTGAGAAGACAGGAAGAACTGCTCAGGGATTTTGCACAGGAGGAACGACAGGCCTGGTTGGAGATCTTTGAACGGGAATACGAACAACTGCAGGCCGGACGTGCGGGGTCCTCTGAGCCAAGAGAGCTGGCTTTCCGTATGAGTGAGTCGGCACTGTTCGGCAGCCTGATCCTCGAGAGAGCCTTTTGGGAAAACAAGTTGAAATCCCTGCTGCTGACACAGCGGCATCTGATCGAGGTGGTCTCCAACCACGTCCGTCGCTTCTGGGAGGCTGCCTGGCTCGACCGGTTTCAACTCATTGACAAGATCATCGCCTGGCAATATCAAACCGCTCAAGTGGGACACGCATGATGCAACAGGATCCATTTACAAGAACACCGTTGTTCGGGACCCTCCGGGGGGGGCTGGCAACCTCGGCAAAGGATCGAAACCTTCAGACTACGTACCTTGTCTCGGAAATGAAAATCTGTCTTTCGGCCTTGTGGGGGCGTAGTGTTCCGAATCTGTTTGAGTCAAAAGATGGCTGGGAAGAGGAAGACAACCTGAGAGGTGTCTGAGAGTCTCGCGCGACTCTTTGTGTCAGTAATTTCCTGATGAACCTGTTTGACAAGGACACGTAATCATTAAATAATCCCAGAGTCTCGTAAAACCAAGCCCTACTCCACCTGTTCCAGCCGAAGCCACGCGTTTCCGTGCTCGCATCAAAACCGCCATGTCTTATCAGACTTCGCCTTTAGATATATCTTCCTTCTCAGGTCCTGCAAACTTATGGACGCATTTATCATCTCGTCCCTGCCTCCCAGTGTTGTCGGAAGATTATTAACAGCAGGGTCCCTTTGCTCGCGGACGTTACTCCGGATCATCGCTACTACGAACCCTTCCGCCACCCTTGCGTCTTTCGATTCACTTCCCGCTGTTACGGTTATAGAATCTACCTTGCTCCAGAGATTTCTCCCTGG
>JAQYVQ010000008.1 GCA_030145435.1 Syntrophobacteria bacterium
CGATGCCAAGGACCCGGCGGAAGCTCTCGGCCCCATGTTCCGCCAGGTCGTGCATACCCTGTTTCTTCTCATGGAAGAGTTCGAATCCAAATGGAAGTCCGTTAGAGGGAGCCGCAGCCTCCCCGTGTTCGGGCTCGCCACCCCAAAGGAACCGGAGCCTGTAAATGTGGATTTCGAGCGGCTGATCAAGGAATACAAAGCGGGATTCCGCCAGTTCAAGGGGCTCTACCGTGATCTGTTCTCTCCGGAGTGCTTTGAGGAACTCAAGAAGTGCGCGGGCCTTCCTCCCACGAAGTTCGCCATGTCCGTGGAAACCTGGGCCAAGGTCCTGTTCGAGACGGCGGCCACCTTCCACGCCTGGACCACGAACCGGGCCCAACTGGTGAACCTGGTGACGCCTCTCTACCTCGGCCGTGTTGCGTCGTTCATCAACAGCACCCGGGACATGACCACAGAGCAGGCAGAGCAAGTGGTCGAGGAACAGGCCCAGCTGTTCGAAGACCAGAAGGATTATCTCATCCGCGTCTGGGACGAGAAGAAAGAAGCCGCACGGAATCAAGGGAACCAGAACTCCACGAAGGGTTGAGCGTGGATTTGAACCCCGGGCCTCATGCTCCCGATTCTTTAGCGAAGAATCCTTCTGCGGCTTCGATGAACTCACGAGCCCATTCACACACCAGATTCGCTTGGTCTCCAGACACATGAGCCTCGAGCCCGTAGTCTCCAATGTTCCTGAAGTCCTGAGCATCGATGAGCCACCTGTGGAACTTTGGGTCTAACCTCCCGGACTTTGCGTATTCTCGACCGAAAGCGGAGATCACTCCGGCATGCTTGCTATATGACTGCCCCAAGTGTGCAAGCAGGGCCCCCGCCACATAGAACATCGCATAGTAAGCTCGTGAAGCAGCGAAATCGAAATAACCGTTTCCCATGAGGCTCCTGGCAGCTCCTAGGCTATCTTGGGCCTTATCCAGAAGAGCTTGGAGATCAAGATTCATATCGCAATCTGGTCCTTGCGAACGTTCATCAAGAACGGTGTCCGACGCGAATCGTAATCCTCTCGACAGATAAATGCGCGCGAAACGACGACGTCGTACTTTAGGCTGATTTGAGCGGTTACCTCGGAGGTCCGCTTTATCAACTCACCATAATCGACCTGCTTCTTCATGATGCAAAGCACATCTACGTCGGATCCTTCGTCGGGATGCCCACGGGCCTGGGAGCCGTAAAGGACAACCGAATCCAGCTCGTCACCAAGAACAGCGAGCAATGCTTGACGGTATTCATCAAGCATCGATCGAGTGGACTTTGAAACCTTCACTCTCACCCCCCGCTTCGTTATCACAACTCTAGCCAAGAGCCTTTGATAACGCAAACGGGGTTGCCAGAGAGATCCCAAGGAAGGGATCATGGTTCGCGAAGAAAAAATGCTGTGCCGTCACGGTTCTGTCACCGCGAACGAACATAATGGGTTGGAACCTGAAAACAACAAAACCAGCCGCCTAAGCGGCTGGTTTTGTTTGGGAATTCAGGATGGGCTGGTCGGGAAGCGGGGATTTGAACCCCGGGCCTCATGCTCCCGAAGCATGCGCGCTACCAGGCTGCGCCACTTCCCGATTCTTGGCTGTCATGGTCTCGACATAGAATAGCTGGGATTTCGCCTTTCGTCAATAACTCCACGCGTCTTTGCGGTGCTCGGACATTGCCGCGGGCGCTTTCGCGGGATAAGGGAAGCTACGGTGCTGGGGGATCCCCGCCTTCGCGGGGATGACGGCTTTCGGGGGCGGCCTCCATTTCCGCGCGCATCTGGGCGATCGTCTTCACATAGTCGTCCGATCTGTAGATGGCACTCCCGGCCACGAATGCATCGGCTCCGGCCCTTGCCACCTCTCCGATGTTCTCGACCTTGATTCCCCCGTCGACCTCGAGCAGGACCTCACGGTCCAGACCGTCCAGTCTCGCACGAAGGTCGCGGATCTTGTCCAGCACCTGGGGGATGAACGACTGTCCTCCGAATCCGGGGTTCACGCTCATGATCAGGACCAGGTCCAGGTCCGGAAGGACGTGGTCCAGGCTCGACAGGGGCGTGGCCGGGTTCAGCGAAACACCTGCCTTGCAGCCCTTCTCCCGGATGTGAGTCAAGGTCCTCTGAAGGTGGTAGCAGGCCTCCGCATGCACGACCAGGTAATCGCTTCCGGCCTTGATGAAATCGTCAACATACCGGTCCGGGTTTTCGATCATCAGGTGGACGTCCAGGGGCATGGAGGTCACCCGTCTGGCCGCCTCAACGACGATGGGCCCGATCGTTATGTTCGGCACGAAATGCCCGTCCATCACGTCCACGTGGATCCAGTCTGCGCCTGCCGCTTCGACCGCCTTGATCTCCTCTCCGAGGCGGGAGAAATCGGAAGACAGGATGGAAGGGGCAATCAGCTTTCGTTTCATTTCGTTGTCCTCCTCAAAGACGCCGTAGCCTTGCGGCGAAAAAAAGGTCAAAGCAGGTCGGCCTGGCCCAGGAAGAGAGGTGCCCGGCCTCTGAGGCAAGATCCTCGAGGCCGTCGGGTAGGAAAGGGGTCACTTCTTCCAGGACAAAGTCCCCATGCTCAGCAGTGAATCCTTCGACGATCGCTTCGTTCTCCTCCCGGTGAACGGTACAGGTGCTGTATACCAGGATGCCTCCGGGCCGCACCAGCGCGGCTGCATTCCGGATCAACCCTGCCTGGAGGCTGCTCAGTGTAGCAAAGTCCGGTGCGGACCGCCACTTCTTCTCCGGGTTCCTCCTCAGGATGCCGAGACCGGAGCAGGGTGCGTCCACGAGGACACGGTCGAAGACAAACGGGCCGACCAGAGGGTGCCGGGGCCCGGACGCATCGGCGCACACGGGCGAGGTTACGGTCACGCCCATCCTGCGGCAGCCTTCCACCAGTTCTCTCAGACGGCCCAGATGCCTGTCCAGAGCAACGACCATGCCCTGATCGGCCATCTTCTCGGCCATGTGGGTGGTCTTGATTCCCGGTGCGGCGCAGAGATCGAGCACGCACTCTCCGGGCCTCGGGTCCAGGATCTCTACGATCAGCTGGGATGCCCCATCCTGCTGCACGCACCAGCCCTGCCGATAGCAGTCGGCCTTCCGGATGTCGCCCCCTTCGGTCAGACGCACGGCCTGGGGAAGCCCATCCACCGGCTCTGCTTCGTACCCCTCACCTTTGAGCCGATCGATGAGGCCGGTCCGATCGGTCTTGAGCGTGTTGGTTCGCAGCACCACCTGCGGGCGCGACAAGAGCGCACCCAGGATCTCGCCGGCCTTCTCCTTGCCCAGTTCGCTTTCCCAGATCCGGGTGAGCCAGGCGGGAAAGTCCGCCTCCCCGAACTGGATGTCACTCGAGGGGAGCCCCTTCCCTTCCGCCTTGGCCCGGCAGAGCGCCCGCAGGGCACCGTTTACCAGATTCCCGGAGCCTCGACGACCGAAACGGTTTGCCAGATCCACCGACTCGTTTACGGCAGCGTGATCCGGCACCCGGTCGAGAAACAGGATCTGGTAGGCCCCCAGCCGCAGGATTCGCAGGATCTCCGGGTCGAGCCGCTCGAGGGGTCTCCGGAGAGACGGCTGCAGGCAGCGGTCCAGGCTCCCTCTCCGCCTGATCGTTCCGTAGACGAGTTCGGTGGCCAGCCGCCGGTCACGATCCGGAAGAGAGGCACTCCTTCGAAGCCTTCCGTCCAGGGCACGATCGGCAAACGCCTCTTTCTCGTCGATGGCGGTGAGTACCTCGTAGGCGATCGAGCGAGGACCTTCGGAACGACTCCTAGCCAAGATTCTCCCCCGGCGCCATTTTGTGTCCCCGGAGAAACTCCTCCACCCGCATTCTTCGCCCTCCCTCCAGTTGCACGGACTTCAGTCGAAGCGTTCCCTCTCCCGCCCGGACAGTCACGCCTTCGTCGTCAACGGAGAGGACCTCTCCCAGCTTCCCGGCCGAACCGGCGTCCTTCGCTTCCGCCTCCCACAGCCGCAGTCGTTTTCCACGCCAGAAGGTGAACGCGCCCGGCCACGGATCGAGACCGCGGATTCGATTCCGGATCGACTCGGCAGACAGGGACCAGTCGATCCTGCCGTCTCCCTTCTTCAGGATCGGCACGACAGTGGCCTTGTCGTGTTCCTGGGGAACGAAACGGGCCGTTCCCTCCACGATGTCGCGCAGGGCCGGGGTGATGATTCGTGCCGCCAGCCTGGCCAGACGCTCGGTCAGCATCCCGGCGGTCTCGTCCGGGCCGATCTCCAGCGAATCGGAGACGAGGGGGTCTCCGGTGTCCATTCCCTCGTCCATCCGGAAGATCGTTATCCCGGTCGTCTCCTCTCCGTTGATGATCGCCCATCGCACCGGAGCGGGCCCCCGGTAGGCCGGCAACACGGAAGCGTGCACATTGTAGCACCCAAGGGGGGGAAGGGAGAGGACGTCACGAGGCAGGATCCTCCCGTAGGCGGCCACGACCATCATGTCCGGCTGAAGATCGGTCAGATCTTCGAGGAACACCCCGTCCTTGATCTTCTTAGGCTGAAGCACGAGAATCCCGTGGGCCTGTGCCACCTGGCTCACCGGCAGAGTCGAGACCTTCCTTCCCCTGCCGCGCGGGCGGTCCGGTTGGGTGACAGCACCCACCACGTTCCACCCATCCTCGAACAATCCCTCCAGGATGATCGCCGCAAAAGTAGGGGTCCCCATGAATACGATGCGAGGATAACCTTCACGGTCCTGTATCAGATCGGGCCCCATGGTCGGAACCTCTTCGCCGGTGAATACACTAAGGAAACTGCGAGGAGCGAAGCGACGTGGCAATCCCCAAGCTGCGCAGGTTGGGGGATTGCTTCGCTCACGCTCACAATGTCCACCCTATATGACCGTGCGTGCCGACCGAGTTTGTCGAATGAGGTGCCATCTTGGCCGATTCATCGACACCATGGCATTCGGCCGTGGCGCCTTTTTCTTTTATCACGTTTGTGGCAACAATAACAGTTCCGCACGCAGGCCAAGGTCTGCGTCCCATGAGGGCTTTCATCCATTCGATGAATGCGATACCATTGGGCAAGTGTTGGCTGAAGGACATGGAGTTCGTTTGTTTTCGCCTTGACCCTTTCGCCTGCTGCGTATCAGCGCCAGGAGGCTTGTCGTATGTCCATCATTGACCTGAACCTCGACCACGTGAAGGGCTTCCTCCCGAAGGAGGAAGCCCTTCATCTCTACGAACGGGCAAGAGAAGCGAGCCGGATCGGTCCCTGCCTGGAGGTGGGGAGCTACTGCGGAAAGTCGGCGGTCTACATCGGAACAGCGTGCAAGGAGAACGGGAGCATCCTGTTCTCCATCGACCATCACAGAGGCTCGGAGGAACACCAGCCCGGAGAGGAATACCACGACAAGGATCTCTTCGATCAGGAGCTCGGCTTGATGGATTCCTTCAAGGCCTTCCGCAAGACCGTTGCGGAGGCGGGCCTGGAGGACACGGTCGTCCCGATCGTGGCAACATCGGAGCTGGCTGCCAAGTGCTGGGCAACGCCCCTTGCCCTGGTGTTCATCGATGGGGGGCACAGCCTGGAGGCGGCGTTGGCCGACTATTCCTCCTGGGCCTCGAAGGTGATGCCCGGGGGATTCCTCGTCATCCATGACATCTTTCCGGATCCGACGAAAGGGGGACAGGCCCCGTACACCATATACAAGCGCGCCCTTGCATCCGGCCTGTACGAGGAACTGCCGATGGTGAGCACCCTGGGCGTGCTCAGGCGGCTGGATGGTAAGGGCTTGCAGAACGGAAAAGATGCCAAGGGATTCCCGCCCGAGCCTGCCCCCGCAATTCTTAGGCGGGGGCGGGAATGACGGCGACGAGACGATCAAGCGTTAGCTGAGGAGGCAGGGAGCGGTATCTTCCTGGTCTCGGACCAGTTCCATGTAAGAAAGTCACCGTTTGCACTCGCCTCCAGGTAGCCCTTGGTGATGAAATTCCCAATGACCTGCGCAACCAGCTTCTCGTCCGCACCCGTCACCTCACCAATCTTCGCCGTGAGAAGGGCCTTTTCCCCCGCCGCATCCAGGGGGTGATCGTTCAACGGGAACCGGCAGTGCTCCTCGATGATGTCCTCTGAGAGGAGCCGGTAGGTGAATTCGAGACGAACCTGTCCTTCCACCCTCAACCCCTCGTCCGGCGTTGCCTTGCCCTGCCGGTGGCGTTCCTTCATGTCCTCCCAGTGGGCGTTGGTCTTCTCTTCGAATTCGTCCACAAAGGCCTGGATCTGTTCCGCGGAAACCTGCGACGTCCTCACCACCGGCCGGTTCGCATCGTAGAGGGACCAGTCGTTGGTCAGAATTTCCAGATCATACTGATCGATCTCTTCCCGAACCGTGGTGCCCGGAAGGGGGGCCAGGAAGTGGTACCCGTAGATGATCTCCAGCGAATCCGCGTACGCCTGGGTCTGACGGAGTGTCTCCGGAGACTCCCCGGGAAGCCCCACCATGAACGAGGCATGGGGCGTGAGGCCCACCTCTCTGCAGATCTCGGCAGCCCTTCTCCCCTGATCCAGGGTGATCCTCTTTCGGATTCGCTTGAGCATCTCGGGGCTGCCGGTCTCGATCCCGAAGCTGACCGAATCGCATCCGGCCTCTCGCATCAGACGCAAGACATCCGCATCCATGATGTTCACCCTGACGAAGGCGCTCCAGCCGAATCGAAGATCTCGCCTGAGGATCTCCTGGCAGATCACCCGGGCTCTCGCCTTGTTCGACAGGAACAGGTCGTCCGCAACGTTGATCCGGGTAAACCCGTAGGCGAGGACCTCCTCGATCTCATCGACCACGCTCATGGGGTTCCGGTACCGGACCCTGTGGCCCACCATGCGCCTTCCCTGGCAGAAGATGCACTGGTAAGGGCATCCCCGGCTGGTGATGACGCTCACCGGAAACCCGAGGGCCTGATACCTGGATACAGGCAGCAGGTGCCGGGCGGGGCGCGGTATCGTCTCCAGGTCTTGAATCAGTTCCCTTTCTCCCGTACGGACGAACCGGCCGTCCTGGAGGAAGGCGATTCCCTTGATTTGGGACCATGCCCCCCGGTCATGGGTCAGGGGCAGCAACTCCGCAACGGTTCTCTCGCCCTCCCCCAGGACGAGGAGATCGATCCCGGGGTAGGTTCGAAGGGTGTTTTCCGCATCGAACGTGACGTGGGGCCCCCCCATGGCCGTCACGGCAGAGGGCCGGATCGCCTTGGCCGCCTCGACGATTTCAGCCGCCGCCGGGAAATTCATCGTCACCGACGTGGAACCCACCAGGTCCGGCTGGAAGGCCTCGAGCTCCCGCCTGAGCTTCTCCGCGCTGTAGCGCGAAACGATGTAGTCCAGCACCCGAACCTCGGCGCCGGCAGCCTCAAAGGCCGCGGCGACATAGGTGACACCCAGAGGCGGCGCAGGGGCCTCTTCCAGAGGGTAAGGCGGCGCGATGACGGCTACTTTCATAGTTGCTTCCTATGGCCGGTCGTTGACAGGCTTCTTGGGTATTAGGTGTTAGCTAAAGGTCAAAGGTCAAAGGGGTAAAGGTCAAAGGATAAGCAAACGCAGACAAGGGATGGACATCAAACCGAGCTTCAGGAATGCCCACGTTGTGACTCTTCCTTTCACCTTTTGCCTTCTCCAAGCTAATCGCCCCTTCTCGGGAACAGACTGTGCCGCATCCAATCCAGGAGGGTGTTGTCCCCGAGCTTTTCCCTGTCGATCCGGTCGATCTCCTCGAAGAGCTCGGCCGGGTTCGCATACCACTCGGCCCTCGTCTTGATCTTCCGGTCCTCATCCAGGGGTCTGATAACCCGCGCGGGGCTGCCTGCGGCGATCGTGTTGGCAGGGATCGAACTCGTCACTACGGAACCGGCCCCGATGACGCTGTTCTCCCCAATGGTCACCCCTTTGCAGACGATCACGCTGTCGCCGATCCATGCATTGTTCTCGATATGCACAGGTGCACTTTTGCCGACGATAGCGACCCGGTCGTAGATGCCATGCCAGTCCGAGTCGGTCACGTACGCGCCGTAGGCGAACATGACGTTGTCCCCGACGACGATCTCGGTGGCCGAACTCAGCCGCACGCCTGGGCAGATCAGACAGTAATTGCCTATGCGGATCCCGGCAGGGTTCTCCCGATCGGACCAAACGGTCATCCTCACCTTCCGGTCTCGCGCAGCGATCACGTTCACGTACTCGCCTATTTCGATCGGGGCGCCAAAGAGCTCGACATTCCAGGGCCGGATGAAGGTGTGGCCCTTCCCAAGGGATGTGAACTGGGGACGCAGGAAGTGCTCTACGTAGAAGTCCGAAAGCTTGAGGTATGCCTTCTTGACTCGATAGGGACGGTGATCGCGAAGCATTGGATGTTACTTGCTCCTAGCTTGCACCCTGCCGGGATTCGAGGTCCCCTTGGTCGTGAGGGGCAGGCACTCCTGTTCTCCTTCAACAGGCTCGGAAGAACCGATCCTCCCCGCATCCCGGGAGATTCCCGCGGATGACGAGAGGCCGGCGCCGTTCCAGGCTTGATGGCTGAAGAGCCGGCTGGCAGGCGTCATGTGGTAGAGGGCGTCGGCCGCCATGAGGACCGCCGCGTTCGTCCAGGTGAGCTTGTCCTCCGGCCAGATGACCATGTCCGGGAAGGTGAACCCGCACCAATAGGACCCGTCCTCAAAGGTTCGGTCTCGAATCCAGCCGAACACGATCTCTGCCAGCTCCCGATTCCCCATGGCCGTCAGGGCCAGGGAGAGTTCCGAGGTTTCCGCCATGGTGATCCACGGGTGGTCCGAGACACAACGGACCCCGAGGCCCTTTACGACAAACTTCTTCCAGTACCGGTCCAGCCGAACCTGGGCCTCCTCGCCGGTGAGTGCCCCCGACAGCATCGGGTAGAACCAATCCATCGAATAGCGGGACTTCGCCATGTTGAACAGATGGGGCTTCGTCCGAATCGCGAGGCGAAGCTTCTTCATGGCTTCTACCCAGTCCGGCCTCTCGTACCCGAGTCGCTCCGCGATGGCCAGCCCGCATTTCAGGGCCATGTAAACCGAGCTGGACCCGGTCAGCAGCGCCATCCGATCGACCTTGCCCATGGGGCTGACGGCCCAGTAGATCTCGCCGCTCGGAGCCTGCAGGCTCACGGCAAACTCGAGGCCCGACGAAACCGTTTTCCACATCGACTCGAGAAAGGACCGGTCTTTCGTTACCAGGAAATGGTGCCAGACACCTACCGCAATGTACGATGACATATTCGTATCGAGCGTCTTGTCCTCAGGGACGCCATTCATGTAGGAGGCGTACCAGCTCCCATCCTCGCGCTGCGCGCCGGCCATCCACTCGTAAGCGAGTTCGGCCTCGCGCCGATAGCCCGCGATACTGAGCCCCATCGCCGCCTCTATATGATCCCAGGGATCCGTCTTCTGCCCCTTGCACCATGGAATCTCGCCCGTCTTCCTCTGCGTCTCCAGAATCTGGACAGCCACCGTTTCCAGGGCGACGGCCAGCTTCTCCACACTACTCGACATCTTGGTTCCCATTTCCGTTCCCCGCCTTTTTCAGGTAGAGCACACAGCTTTTCGCCACGAAGGGGTTCACCAGATTTTCGAGAATCCGCGTCAGCCAGGGGCGCTTCTCGATATCCCAAACCAGGAAGTCGTGGTAAAGCTTCACGAGCCGTGAATTCTCGTTCTCCAGCCCGACCATGCATTTGAGCCACCAGTACGGTGCGTGCAGACCATGTGCCCGGCCCGTATCGAAACAGACCAGGCCCGCCTCTTCGAGCTTCCGGACGAGCTCCCGCTTTCTGTAGATCCGTATGTGTCCGCCCGGCTCGTTCCTGTACGACTTGGACAGGGCCCAGCAGATGAGTTCGGGCAAGAACCGCGGAACGCTCACGGCCAGGATCTCCCCCGGCTTGAGCACCCGGGTGATCTCCCGGATCGCCTCGGCCTCGTCCGGGATGTGTTCCAGCACCTCGGAGCAGATCACGATGTCGAAAGAATGGTCGGCAAAAGGAAGCTTCGTGATGTCACCCGTAAAGATGCCCCATCCCCTTTCTCCGCCCTCGCCCTCCTTTTCCAACAGCCGCATCATGTTCCGGGCCTTGGTCACATCCTCGCTCTTCATGTCCAGGCCCACGACCTGTACGCCCGGCTGCTTGAAGGCCTCGTACAAATGGCGACCGTTGCCACACCCCGCGTCCAGGACCCGCACTCCCGGCTTCAGATTAATTTTCGAGAAATCGACCGTTAGCATGCATTGCCTCTCTGTAGACCTCGACCATCCTCTCAGCCGCCCGCTTCCACGTGAAGTGCTCGTGCACCCTTCGGTACCCCGCTTCCCCCAGTCGGTGTCGTCTCTCCGGGTCATCCAGGAGCGAAACGATAGCGCCCGCCAGGGCCTGGGAGTCACCCGGCGGCACAAGGACCCCGGCGTCTCCCACCACCTCCGGAAGGGCGCCCCCTGTCGTGCTGACGACCGGTGTCTTGCAGGCCATGGCCTCCCCGGCCGGGAATCCGAACCCTTCGTACAGGGATGGCACCACCGCAAGGGTTGCCCGGGCGTAGTACTGAGCAAACTCTTCGTCCTCGATGCGCCCCGTGAATTCCACGAACCGATCGAGGGCAAGATCTTTCATCAGTTTCTCGACCCCCTTGTCCTTCCTCGGCTTACCGATGACCGTCACCCGGATATCTCTCTCCCGGGCGATCGAGGCCACGGCTTCCAGCAAATAGCGAAGGCCCTTGATGGGCACGTCCGAACTTGTGGTCGTAATGATTCGATTCTCCTCCCGCTTCACGCCGGGAAGGGGCCGGAACGTTCCGGTTTCGATGCCGTTCGGGACGACATGAAGCCTCTGGGTCGGGATGGCGAACTCCCGGGCCACATCCTGCCCGGACCGTTCGGAGACCGTGATGAAGTGGGAGAGATCCCTGGACACCTTTGTCTGCATGCCCACAAAGGAATACCATCTCCGGATCTTCAGCTTCTTCCACCACCACCTCACGCTCTCGAGCTCTGCTTCCCTGTCGACCATGATCGGGTGGTGGATGGTCGCCACCAGGGGAAACCCCAGCTGTTGAATCTTCAGAAGCCCGTAGGCAAGGCATTGATTGTCATGGATGATATCGAACTCCCCGACCCTGTCCTTCAGAAAACGGTAGGCACGGAGCCCGAAGGTGAGGGGTTCCGGAAAACCTCCGGTCGATACACCCATCCACTCGAGCACATTGATCGATGACCGCAGCTCTTTGATCGTCGGGATTCGAAACAGGGCCTCGGGATTGTACAGATCCAGGCCCTCGAGCTGATGAAGGGGAACATCTTCGTCGAGATCCGGATACGGGGGCCCGGATACGACATCCACCTGGTGTCCGAGATCCTTGAGCGCCCTGCTTACCCTCTTTATGTAGATCCCCTGCCCCCCGCAGGTCGGATTCCCACGGTAGGTGAGCAGACAAACCTTGAGAGGCTTGCCGTTGGTTCCTTCTCTCGTGTCGGCAGGACGAATGGTAATGCTCCCCACAATAACGGCCGCCCGCCCGGCAAGGACCTACAAAACTGCTAGAGATAACAAGGACCTATACAGGAGTGCCGAGGTTGAAAAGATGCTTTCCCCAGGAGCCTCAAGGGAAAAGGGGAAAGAGGAGATAGTATATGGGACCTGCGATTCCGGGTCAAGCAAGGCTCTATTTCCTAGTCACTCGACTGGACTTGAGGCAGGAAGCCGGGCATCATCGAGGTTTCCGGTGAAGGCCCGGATCCTCCCCTCTTGCAGGTAACAGGGCGACCCTGGAAACGGAATCCATGATCGAGCAAGAGCGCCGCACTCTCATCATTGTCTGTTTCGGCCACTTCATGAGCCACTTCAACATGCTGGCGTTCCCTGCCCTTGTCCTGCCCCTTTCGGGGCGCATGGGCCTGGACGTGGCTCAGATCCTGGACCTGTCTTTCTGGATGTACCTTCTTTTCGGCATCACCGCACTTCCCTGGGGAATGGCGGCGGACCGAATTGGCGGCAGACCTCTCCTGCGCCTCTATTTCCTCGGAGCCGGCGCGTGCAGCCTCGGCGCAGCCTTCTGGATCGACTCGCCCGCCCACCTGGCCCTGGCCCTGGCCGGGCTCGGCCTCTTCTCCGGAATCTACCACCCCGTTGGGCTGGGCATGATCTCCAAGGGCGTGAGCCGGGTGAGTCTGGCGCTCGGATACAACGGAATGTTCGGAAACCTGGGGCTGGCCGCGGCTCCAATCATGACCGGGATTCTCAACTGGCTCTGGGGGCCGAGCGCTGCTTACATCGTATTGGCCGGCCTGAACCTGCTGGGATTCTTGGTGATGATCCTGCTCCCCCTCGAGCAATCGCAGGAGCAAACCGGGGCAACTCATCGATCGGATGAAGAAAAAGGAATGCCCTCCGCCTTCTTCATCCTTCTGGCCGCCATGATGCTCGGCGGACTGGCCTACCGGGGCGCAACCGTTCTGATGCCCACCTATTTCGAACTGAAAAACAGCGGGATCTCGGAGGCCTTCTCCCGGCTCTCGTCAGGGGCGTTGTCGACAAACCTCACGGCTACCCTGGTCACCTCCGCCATCTATCTCGTGGGGGTACTGGGCCAGTACGTGGGCGGACATATTGCGGAAAAACGGGATCCCCGAATCGCTTACCTCGCCTTCCACGCCATCTGTGTCCCCGCTGCCTTCCTGATGGCGATCACCTCGGATCTGCCGCTGGTCGCGCTCTCGCTGGTCTACTTCTTCTTCCTCCTGGGGGGGCAGCCGATCGAGAACACCCTGGTGGCCCGTTTTGCTCCCCGGAGGCTCCACCATTCCGCGTTCGGAACCAAGTTCATCCTGACCTTCGGGGTGGGGGCTCTGGCGGTCCCGCTCGTGGGAAGCATTCAGTCCTCCCGGGGAATCGAGGCCTGTTTCCCGGTCCTCGGAACCATGTCTCTGGCCCTGGTCGCTGTCGCGTATCTGTTGGTCAGGAAGACG
>JAQYVQ010000117.1 GCA_030145435.1 Syntrophobacteria bacterium
GATGTCGGGGAGCAGGTTGAAGATGGCCTGGATTCGATGGTTCTTGCTGATGATGTCTTCGTAGGAGTATTGCTTGTGGATCTTCTTCTTCAACAGCTCCAGGGGGGAAAGGTCGCGGAAGGTCTCCACCCCGCCGATGATCCCTCCCTTGCCGTCCTTGAGGACGGCGGTCGAAACGCTGATGGGGACTCGCTTCGCCCGGCTGTTCAGGATGGAAACCGGCTTGTCGATGATCTCCCCGCCCGTGGCCAGGGTTTCCCGTAGGGCGCAGTCTTCGTGACAGATGTCCGCCCGAAAGATCTCACAGCACTGCTGGCCGATCGCCTGTTCCCGGGGGATTCCGAGGATGCGTTCCGCAGCACGGTTGAAGCTCGTGATTCGGAAGTCCTGATCTACGGTGAAGACGCCGTCTGCCACGCTGTCCAGGATGGTCCGGACGAATGCACCCTGGGAACTCGTCTCGACGAGGTCTTTTTCTTGCTTGCCGGCGGGGGATGATTTCTTCTTCTGTGCCATCTTCGATCCGTGCATCCAATCCAACGGTTCAAACCCCAACTATAGACCATGAACCCCCTTGGATGCAAAATGCAAGCCAGGTTGCAGGACGCGACTACGGGTGTTCCAGATCCACGAAGAAGATCTTTCGGTAGGTTTCCCCCCAATGGATATGTTGGAGCAAGGGGATCAAAGCGATCAGGTAGTAGCGGATCAGTCGGGCCTTCCGGGGGCCGCCCCCGAAGTAGTGACGGAATACCCATTTCCAGAATCTGAGATTCGTGTTCTTCTGAACCTGTATGTGTGCCCGCCTGCCTTGTGCTTCGGCAAGGGATCGAATCGTGGTCTCCAGTTCGGTCGCATCCGGTAGACCGTGGTCGAGGTGTTCCTGGAGCCAAGGGTGGCCCTCGTTGTTCTTCTCCCTATAGACCTGTGCGACTTCCTCCTCGGCCTGATGCGCAAGCGGGCCGCAGGGAGCCGCCACGATGACCTGCCTGCGGGCGACGCGGACCATCTCGGAGAGGACCTCCAAACGGTCGGCTTGGGGAATGTGTTCCAGCACATCACAAGAGACAATGACCTCGATCGATCGGTCCCCGAAGGGGAGGGCCGTTGCCGTGCCCAGGACCGGGCGGATGAGGGACCCCTGGAGGGCGTCAGGCAGGGAAACATCCAGAGCGATGGTCTGCCGGCCCCAGTACAGGGACAGGCCGGCGCCGCCGGATCCCACGTCCAGGACCTGCTCTGCCCCGGACCGGTTCAGATGTTCCGCGACCGGCAGATACCGGAGCGCAGCGTCCAGGTTCCAGCTCGGGTACCGGGTGTCGATGTAGCCCTGGACACGTTTTTGGAGGATGTCCGTGATGGATTGCATAGGCTACCCTCAAAGGTCGTTGAACACCGAAGACGCTTGACGGTGTTTCGTTGTAAGGTGCTCAGAATGCCTGCAGGATGGCTCCGATGAAGAGGCCAACGACAAGCCAGGCGCCCGCCTGCCGTACCCACCAGACGGCCCACACCACATACCACAGGGGCCACAGGGGATACTCGTCGGCCGAAAGGGTCGGATCGAACCGCTGCTTCAGGTCCTTGGGGATGGCGTCCTCGGCCAGGGAGAAGGCTTCCTGGGGCGTAGCAGGCATCGGTTGGCTGAGTACAATCAAGAATCGCGTTGCCTGGGGGAGTGAAATCAGGGTGAGGAGGGCCAGCCAAGGGAGTCCCCCTGCAGCCGTGAGCCCCACGATCACGAGGTAGAAGGCCCAGACCATGAGCTGGGTCGCTCGCAGGGCGCGATCTCGGCCGAGGGCTACAGGCAGGGTCTTCACCCCCTTGGCCTCATCCTTGTCCGCCTTGTCGAGGTGTTTGCCCATCAGGGCGACCGTGACGGCAAGCCCGTACGGAACCGAGGCGATCCAAATGCCGGCCGGTACGCTCCCTGCCAGCACGTAGTAGGTCCCTGCAATCATGAGAGGGCCCCAGATGAGGAAGATCGCCAGCTCACCCAATCCGCGGTGTTTCAACTTCAACGGAGGCGCCACGTAGAAAACGCTCGTCAGGAGCCCGCCCACGGCAAAGGCCATCACGGGCCACCCGCACAGGCGGGTGAGATAGACGGCGATGGCGAAATCCACGAGGTTGCAGGCCAGGATGGCCGCCAGCAGGCCGTTTCGGCTGACCAGGCCGTCCAGGAGCGGGTGGGGCGCGTAGGCGGCGCGGGGGTAGTCCTTGGTATCGACCCCCGCCTGTACGTCGAACAGGTCGTTGACCATGTTGTTCGCAGCGTGCGCCAGGATCAGGCCGAGGAGGACAAGGAGCCAGCGGCCGAAGAAAAAGGATCCGTCCAGGGCCGCAAGCATGCCTCCGATGAGCGCGGAGAGAAAGGTCATCGAAAACACGCACGACCTCGTGATGATCAGCCACTTGCTGACCGGGTCCATCTTCTTGTCAGGGGCAATGTTGCAGGTGCGCACCACGTCCACCCAATTGCTGATCATTTGCCTGCCTCCTTCATGTGGACCGCTTCTCGGAGTTCCTCCATCGCCTTTTGCATGTCCCACCATCCGTTGTGGAAGGCGGCGTAGTCCGGAGCACCGGCCATGGCTGAGGCATAGCGGATCGAGTTGGCAAAGAACAGCCATTGTTCGGTCCAGGTGATCTCGATCGATTCGTCAAAGGGATTCTTTCTGGATGCGATCCCCTTGCGCCACGCCTGTTCCATCATCTGTGTGGCGGCCCGCACCGCCTTGTCCACATCCGCAATCGTTCCGTCCATCTTCTCGAAATGCTTCTCCACCC
Source organism: Syntrophobacteria bacterium (assembly GCA_030145435.1). Taxonomy (GTDB): domain Bacteria; phylum Desulfobacterota; class DSWW01; order DSWW01; family DSWW01; genus S015-6. The sequence continues at coordinate 2,791 of JAQYVQ010000117.1, forward strand.
ACATGGTGCTGTGGCACCCTTGGCAGATTTCCTTCATGGCCCTCTTGCGGTCCTTCCGGGTCTTCTCATCGATCAGGAACTGCGTCGCCAACTCTCCGCCGAAGGTCGCGGGCAGGGGTTGACCGTCTTTGTTGCGGATCTTGTGCGTGTCCGGGTCGATCGGCTGGGGATGGCTGTAGATCAACCCGAAGAGCCTCGTCCAAAGTCGCGCCCCGTAGCCGTGGGTCCTTTCGGCGATGACCGCGCCCTCAGGGTCGACGATGAGGCTGGCATGGCAGGTGGCACATGTAGGGGCCTGGAAATCCACACCCAGCCGCCAGGGAACCGCGTCGAAATCCCAGGAC
>JAQYVQ010000015.1 GCA_030145435.1 Syntrophobacteria bacterium
GACCTGGCCGAGCTCAACGCGTCGGCCTACCAGCCGCCAATGGAGGAATGTACCTTTCGGATCGTCGAGGCGGTGGTGGGAGAGGAAACCTGAGGCACCTGCGCTGAGAAGGATGACACCCTATCCCTCTCCCTCAAGGGAGAGGGTTTGCTAGCTGTGCTTGTACACCTTGCAGAGAAATCCCTTCCAGGGTTCGGATGCCCAGATGGGGTCCGCGGGGCGTGGGTCAAGGAGCAGGCTCGCGCTCGATTCCTTCCAGCCGTATTCCGGGGGCTCCCTTTCCGGAAACCACCAGGCGTGCTGCAAGGACACAACGCGAGGGTCGATGCCGGCGGTCAACTTTGCGCGTTGACGAATCTTTCCGCGGGGAGATTCGATCCAGACCCAGTCCCCCTCCTCGATGGAGAGTCCGCGCGCCGTGTCGGGGTGAAGTTCGACCAGGGGGTCGGGATTCTTCTCTCTCAAGGAGGCAATCTGCCGGAGTTCCGTGTGGAAGAAGGGCTCGATCTTGGCACCCGTGATGGCGATGAGCGGGTACTCACCGGCCAGGTCCGGCGTGCTGTAGGGGCTCTCCGGAGGCTCGACATAGTTAGGGATCGGGTCGAACCCCATCGACTCGAGTGCCGAGCAGGCGATCTCGAATTTGCCCGACGCGGTCGGAAACCCCTCGGTCTCGTGTTTTCTGTATCGCATCTCCCCCTGTAGCAGGCCGACTTCCTTGAACGCCTCGAAGTCGAGCCCCGTGTCCTCGAGCACATAATCACACCACTCGCGCACGTCTTTCCACGGAAAGAACTCCTCGAGGCCCAGCCTCTTGGCCAGCTCGATGAGGATCTTCTTGTCGTCCCAGCACTCCCCGATCTCTGCCACCTTCTGCCGGGCGGCGACGCACCAGATGAAGTGCAGGTCTGCCACGTCATCCTGCTCGAGCCAGCTCGCAGCGGGCAGCACGATGTCGGTCAGTTGAGCGGTGGGGTTCATGAACAGATCGATTGCCACCGAAAAGTCCAACGCCTTCAGGGCCTCCTCCCCCTTCAACGGGTCGCTGCTCGTCAAGAGGGGGTTCGTACCCATGATGAGCAGGGCCTTGACCGGGTAGGGCTCCTGTTTGAGCACGGCGTCCCAGAAGACGGGATGACGGACCCCCGGGTTCAGGGGAATCGACTCGCCGTAGCCCAGTTTCTTCATGGCCGCCTCCGGAGAGATCCTGTCCAGGAGGGTGTTCTCCGGCGCCACAAAGGGAGACGTCTGAAAGACCTTCTCAGGAGGGACCCAGAAGACGTCTCCTCCGGGAACGTCGATGTTCCCGGTCACGGCGCGGAGGATCAAGAGCGCACGGGCGGTCTGGAAGCAGTTCGGGCTCTGGTCGAGGCCGTTTCCCCAGAGCATGCAGGCGGGCTTGGTGGTGGCATACAGCCGGGCCATCTCCCTGATCGTCTCTTCCGGGACCCAGGTGATCTCTTCTGCCCGGGACGGCGGGTATTCCTTTACACGTTCCACCAGCCTGTCGAACCCTGCACTGTACTTTTCCACGAATTCCTTGTCGTAGAGCTTTTCCTCGACGATCACGTTGAGCATGGCCAGGGCGAGGGCCGCATCGGTGCCGGGGCGAACCTGGGCCCACAGGTCCGCCTTTGCGGCGCGCGGAGTCTCTCTCGGATCGACGACGATGGAACGCGCACCTCTCCGAAGCGCTCGGGTTATCTGATGACCGCACATTCCATCGGCAGAGCCCGTCTCCTCGATGTTGCAGCCCCAGACGAGAACACACGCGGGCTCCACGCCCCCGAACCCGTAGAAGTCGCAGATCGGCAGCGGCATCCCGCAGGTCACGAATGAGGCCATCACCCTGGGCAGGTAGCAGGCGTGGGCATAGGTGACCACATTCGGCGTTCCGAAGGCGTTTGCGAACCGAAGGCTCATGAACATGTAGGGGCGGCCCGTCCCCAGGGCAAG
>JAQYVQ010000202.1 GCA_030145435.1 Syntrophobacteria bacterium
CGAACCTCCTAAATTATTTTCCTTCCCTTGTGCGGCTTCCTGCTTTCTCCGGCAGGAAGCCGTTTCGTTTTTTTCCCCCCAGCGCTCTCAAGATGAAAATCAAACTGAGAAACCGCTCCGCCCCCTCTGTTCCCTCACGGGGTAAGAAAGAAAGGACTGCCAGATTTTTTTTGAATGATCCCAATGGGTTACGATCCCCGTTGGACGGACGGAAGGGTTGGCACTGTTCTTGTAAAGCTTGCCACCTGAAACGAAGAAGCGAGGTGACCCCATTGGAAGAAATCAGATGCCGGATTTGCGACAGCGCACTTTCTGTGGTGGGCGTGCTCGGTGGGAGCGAGCACGGGGGCATGCTTCCAGGGCGCTCCGTGGTTCAACTCGAGAACGACGGAAGCGGTCACTACTTCCGGTGTCCCTATTGCTCGGCCCGGAACGTGACGATCGTGACGACCGGAGGGAATGGTCGGCCGGCCGTGCAGGTTGCCTGGGCCGTCATGAACGGTGACTGACCCTCGCCATTGCTTTCTAGAGGTGTCCGTCCTCCCTCATCTCCACGAGGGATTTCTTGAAGGCGTCGATGATCTTGTCCGCGTCTTCCTCCGAGTGAACCGCCGACACGAATACGGTGTGCAGGTCCGGTAAGTACACGCCGTGGTACCGCATGTACTGGCAGAGGATTTCCTGTTTCATCAGGTCCGCGATGTCGCGAAGATCACGGGATGTCTTCGGGTCGGCCGGCACGAAGTGGGGAATGAACCAGGACTCGAGGCCGATGAGGCGTAAGTCGATGCTGTTTGCCTCGGCGAAGTTGTGCACCTCGCCCTTGATCCTGTCCGCCAGTCCTTTCATGTGATCGTATATCTGCGGGTTGTCCCGCAGGTGTTCGAGCACGGCCTTGCCCACGGACATGGTCAGGGGGTTGCCGCTGAAGGTGCCGATGGTCAGGAGCTTTTCCTGATAATCCTGCAGCGCGTCCCCGGTCGTGATCAAGGGCTTCATGGCCTCGACCGTGCCGGCCACGGCTCCGACAGGGAGACCTCCTCCGATGATCTTGCCGTACGTCGCCATATCCGGTGTAATCCCGAAATAGGCCTGGGCGCCTCCGTAGGCGAGTCGAAAGCCAGTGATCACCTCGTCAAAGATCAACAGCACGCCGCACTCTTGGGTTACGTCTCGGAGTGCCTGCAGGAATTCCCTCATGTCCACGAGGTAGGAGCTCGGCACGGGTTCGATGATGACGGCTGCCAGTTCGTCCTTGTGTTTTCGGATCTTGTCCAGGCTTTCCGGGGTGTTGTAACTGAGGGTGATCACGTTGTCGACGGTCCCCTGGGGAATGCCGGGGTTGTCGGGCACACTGAGGGGATCTTCGATGGGCCCGGTGGGATCGGCCAGGATGCTGCTGATGAGAGCGCAGTCGTGGACACCGTGATACCCGCCCTCGAATTTGGCGATCTTGTCCTTTCCCTTGCAGGCCCTCGCGATCCGGATGGCGTGCATGGTCGCCTCGGTGCCGGAGTTGGCGAAGGTGACACGTTCGGCGCAGGCAATCGCGTCGACCATCAACTCTGCCATCTCCACTTCGGCTTCGTGGGCGATGCAGTAGACCGTGCCCTTGTCGCAGGCCTTCCGGATCGCCTCGACGGCGACGGGGTGGCTGTGCCCGAGGATCAGGGGGCCGTAGGCCATGGTGATGTCCACGTACTCGTTCCCGTCCTCGTCCCAGATCTTCGAACCCTTTGCGTTTTTGACGAAGGCGACCGCTTTGGGAGCGCGGAAGGGACCGGTTGCCGTGGGGGACAGGAGCACCTTTTTCGCCCTGTCCAGAATCGCTTTCGATTTTGGAAGCCGATCGATCGTGAGCTGTTCGATGTCCCTGGGCTTTGTGCCCGTTCCGTGGGTGGTCATGTCGCCTCCTCCTTTTCGTGTGCGCCTATTAAAGGTTTTCTGTCCCGCAGATGCAAGTTCTTTTCGGGCGGTGCCCAATGGCTGTCTCCCGGCGGTTTCCTATGGAAGGGCAGTTCTGATAGAAGGGACAGCGAAGCCCACATCCTTTCAGAATTCGGACAGGAGGCCATCCAGATGGAATCCAGGAGACTCGTGGACAAAGTCGCTGTCGTTACCGGTGCCGGCCGAGGGATCGGGCGGGCCATCTCGGTCAAATTCGCCCGGGAAGGGGCGGATCTCTTTCTGTGTGCCACCCGCCAGGAGACCCTGGAGGAGACCGCGAAAGAGGCAGCCGAATTCGGGGGGAAGACCGAACTCTACCCCGTGGATGTCGCGGACCGCTCCGCCGTGGAGAAGATGGTCCGGGAGGCGGTCGATACCTTCGGAAAGGTCGACATTCTGGTCAACAACGCGGGTGTCTACAAGCCGGCCCGTTTTGTGGACTACACGCCCGAGGATTTCGACCGGATCATGCAGGTCAACGTGTACGGCCCCTTCCACGTCACCCAGTTCGTGCTGAGACACATGCTGGAGCGAAAGGCGGGGAAGGTCATCAACATCGCCTCTACGGCAGGCAAATGGGCCTCGATCCATCAGAGCGCCTACAACACATCGAAGCATGCCCTCGTGGGCATGACCCGGTGTGT
>JAQYVQ010000231.1 GCA_030145435.1 Syntrophobacteria bacterium
CCTGACCGGCGAGAAGATGGACGCCAAAGAGGCGCACCGAATCGGGCTGGTGAACTACGTCGTTCCCCACGAGGAGTTGATGGCGACGGCCGAGCGCTTCGCAAGGCGCATCGCCGACAACGGTCCGGTGGCGGTGAGCGCGATCAAGCGGTCGGCCATGGAATGCCTGAGCATGCCGCTCAAGGAGGCCTACGAGCACGAGCTCGATCTGTCCACGCCCGTCTTCCAGTCGGAAGACTCCGTGGAAGGGCCCCTGGCCTTCATGGAAAAGCGCAAGCCCGCCTTCAAGGGCAAGTGAAGAACGGACCGGGCACGGGTATGTACCGGATTACGAATCGATTTCAAGTGCCTTCCACAGACTCGTCACGGCGCAACCTCGGAACTCCCAAGAACACCAGAGGACTCTTGACCCATCGGCCCCATCTGTCCTTGGAGGCAAGATGTATGAGAGAAATACTTAGTTTTCATGTTTTCTGCATGATGACCAAGAATATGGACTCGTATAGATCGGCCAGCGCATTAAGGTATTCAAAAGATATCTTCTCAATTAAGGCCAGATGACAATAGTACGTATATTGGTAAGAATGACTGAAAATCACCGTTCATCATAATGCGAATAGAGATGCTAAATACAAAGAAGCGTGCGCCAGCCTCCCCGAGGCAGTCTGATGAACCCCATTTCTAGATCGAGGATTTCACTCAAGCCCGTCCAGATATCGGGGACCATTTCTGTATGGTCATGCGAAGAGAGAATTGACCTTATTACACTAGACCTAATATGGTAAGAACAAATTTAGTGTGTCAGGAGTGTGGCATAGGTTCTCTATTCAAAACATGGAGAAAACGATGAAAGTCATAGCGATCAACGGAAGTCCTAAAATGGAAGAAGGAAATACTGCAAGAATTCTCAATCCGTTCCTTGACGGAATCAAAGAAGCAGGTGCGGAAATCGAACTTTTTTATACTAGTAAATTGAAGATCAAACCCTGTCAGGGTGATTTTCACTGTTGGTTCAATACGCCTGGAAAATGCATGCATAATGACGATATGGATATGCTCATTCCCAAATTTGAAGAAGCCGATATTGCGATCTATTCAACACCGCTTTATGCCGACGGCGTCAGCGGCCCCTTAAAAAACCTGATAGACAGACAGATATCAAGAGGCAATCCCACACTTGAATTCCGTGACGGCGAATGCCGCCATCCAGCGACTAAAGACCAGAAACCTGGTAAGCTTATTCTCGTATCAAGTTGCGGTCTCTGGGAAATGTCCCATTTTGATCCGGTTCTTATGCATATGAAGGCCTATTGCAAAAACATGATATGGGACTTTGCGGGTGCGCTTCTCCGCCCCCATGCGCCGGCCATGATGTTCCTCGATGGCCTGGGCAAAAAATATGACGATATTTTTGAGGCGGCAAAGGAGGCGGGAAAACAGATGATCACAGACGGCCGTATGTCTGAAAAAACGCTTCAAATTGTCGGCCGCGAACTAATGCCGCCAGAGGACTATGTTAACAACCTGAATGAAATGGTACAGACGGTTCTTGAAGCCATCAAAAAGAACTAATATCCATCCGCAAATTGATATTTTCAATATGAACTGATTACGGCATCATCTCCATATAATCACCGGCCCGTTCCTGCGGGGTATCCGCTGATACTGGAATTTTGGATAGCCGATCATCATCGCTCCGCAATTCACATTCCCCTCGGGAAGGTTGAGAGCCTCCTTAATATTAATAGGAGAATACGACTCCGACGCGGGCATGAAATGTCCAGCCCAACAGGCCCCAATCCCCAAGGAAGCCGCAGCCAGTTCAAGGTGACCCTTTCTGGCCTCAATTGGAGTCTACCTCACAATCTGGACCGGATCTAGGGGGTCAGGTCACACGGGTTATTCAGTTTTCAGGAAACCAACCGGCCCTCCTTCGTCAAGTCATCCGCCAGATCTTGCATGTTGAGCCGATAAAGAGTCTCCTCTTTTTGTAGACCGGTTTCCCTGTCCCAACCCCTCAAGTCATAATACTCATCCCGCATATCTTCATATTTCTTCCTGTCCAAGATATTTCCCCTAAAAGAAACCGGTTCCTCCGTGGGGCCGGGAACGATCATGCGCGGGTTGATGCCGGACGTCTCCACGGGATCGGTAAAATTATACTCCTGGGGATAATCATCAATCTTGGGTTGCCATCCTTCTCTTATGAGAATTGCCCGTTGAAGATTAAAATTTCGCTCTCCATAAACCAGGAGTTGTTCCTCATCCGTATCGATTCCCGTAACTGATGAAAAGAGTCTGCTTTCCAGGGTCGGATCTCCCACATTGTCTTCCGTGTTGAATGAATCCATTATGGGCCAGGCTGCCTCACATAGCAGTAGGCTGTCCTTTACCATGACCCTTTCCTGAATGATCTTGGCGGCCAGGGCTTTTCCTTCGTAGGAAGTCTGATCCCATGCCTTTTCTCCCCCCTGAAAACGAATCATCTGTTCCCTGAACACCTTGGCAGTGGTCGGAGAGATTTCGGGTTTGATCTGATGCAGCAACCACCGGGCAATGGGATAGCTGATTTCATGTAACTGGGCAATGGGTTGGCGGGACTCCAGGGCCCATAAAAGGGCCGTTCCAATATACTCGCGGGGCGTATATCCGCTGTTGGCACCGACGCCGCCCACCTGTTCATCGAAATAGGCCCTTGCTTGTTCCCCCAGTCTTTCTCCCACCCTCAAAAGACCCTCTGCCAGCAAATCACCAAAACCTTGCCGGCGGGCAATCATCCCTGCCAAGTCTTCCATGAACTCTCGGGTCCCGATCTTGGATATATCGATCCCGGTTTCTTTCTCGGTCAGATATCCCCCGCGGAAGCCTTCCCGCAGCCAATAGAGAACATTCTCCATTTCCATAGTACAAAACCCATAGTCATTGCAGATATGGGTCGCGTCAAGGGCCGGGTCAATGGTGGCACCTTCCCGCATGAGGGTATCTCGCATATAGAATGCCAGGGACTGGCATTTGCGGACTTCTTCCCTACCGTCAACAGAACTATAAATACCCCGGAAGCAATCCAGACCGCATTGATAACAGGAAGCCGTCTTTATATACTTGAGATACTGTTTGGGGGTAGGCATCCTCAAAGTACCCCTCTGGCTTAATTCAATGGTATAGCGGTTGAGTCTTCTAAGCTCATCGGTTCTGGCAATCCGGGGATTGCCGGAACCGATAACAGCGATGGCTTTGAGATTTTTCGAACCCATGACGGCGCCGAAACCTCCGGTTGCAGCCCCTTCAAGATCGGTAATCAGAGATGCCGTCCTGCACATACTCTCACCGGCCGGTCCAATGAGCACACTCCGAACCTTCTTCCCATGTTCTTCCTTGAGAAGCTCCCGCACCGCGTAGGTGCCTTTTCCCCAGAGAGATGCGGCATCCCTAATTTCGGCTTTGCCATCCGTAACCCAAATATATACGGGGCGCTCGGCTCGCCCGGTCACTGCAATGCCGTCGTACGCGGCCCGCTTTAGGGCAGGTCCGAAAAAGCCCCCCATATTGCCGTAACAGAATGTTTCCGGAAGCGTCATGGGCGATTTGCCAACGGCCTCAAACCGGGAAGCGCCCTGAACACCTGTTGCGGTAAGAGGCCCGTTCATCAGCGTCAGGCAGTTTTCCGGATCCAGGGCGGCCGTCTCCGGCTTGACTTCGTCATAATATATCCGAGTAGCCACACCACGACCTCCCAGGTATCGCTCGGCATAATCCATTGTATTGAGTTCGGTTACGGTTAAACTGGAAAGGTCTATCCTGAGAGTCTTTCCGCACCAGCCAAAAATATCAGCTGCCATTTGGGGCCTTCCTTCGAAATTGCACTATCGATATCTGAACCAACAGACCGGCGCAGGGTCCTAGGACCAAGGGGATCCCACCGACTTTGTCATTTCCACCTCCGAATCGCGAGATGCATGGCCCCGGCAGCGCGGCGCCCGTCGGCCACAGCCTCCACGATCGTACCGGCCCCTCGTATGATATCGCCGCCCGCGTATACGCCGGGATGGCCCTTCACCTGCAGGGTTTCCGCCTCCACCTCCAGCAGATCATCGGTCTGGAATTCCTCTCTGAGATACGCGGCAAGGCCGGATTCAACCTCCTGGCCCACGGCCATGATGATCTGGTCGAACTCGAGCCCCATCTGCTTGGATTCGTCAAAAGAAGGCGAAAAGCGACCCTTGTCGTCCAGCACACTCGTGCATTTCGCGAAATGCATCTTCGCATCCGCCGCCACCACCACCTTCGGACCCCAGCCGTTGTGGAACTCGATCCCTTTCAGCTTCATCTCCTGCGCTTCACTCTCCAGACAGGGCATCTCGTCTGCGCCTTCCAGGCACACGATGGAAACCTTCTTCGCCCCGCGGTTCTGGGCCGTTATGGCCACATCCGAGGCCACGCTACCGCCACCGATCACCAAGACCCGGTCCTTGACCGGGGTACCGCCGTTGTTCCGGGACTCCACGAGGAATCCGAGTGCATCCGACACCGTCGCGCCATCCATGCCCGGCAGATCCAGTCTGCGGCCGGCCCAGAGACCCGGCGCCAGGAAGACCGCCTTGTACGCATTCATCAACCCCTTCACCGTGACATCCTTTCCGAGGGACAGGCCGAACTTGTACGAGATCCCCGGGAGAGTGAGTCCTTTCAATTCACGTTCCACGACCTCCGTGGGCAGCCTGAATGGCGGGACGGCTCGGCCCACCATTCCCCCCAAGCCCTCTGCCTTTTCGTAGACATCGACCTGGTACCCGAGCCGGCTCAGGAAATAGGCACAGGAGAGCCCCCCGGGTCCGGCACCCACGACCGCGACTCGGTATCCGTTCGGACGGGGCACAAAATTGTCCCAACCTTCTCGTCCCGTCTCCTCACACACCCAGGCATGCAGTTTGGCGATATTTACGGGTTTGTCTGAGAAATCAAGCCGGCTGCATTCCTTCTCGCACAGGGTCTCCGCCGGGCACACATAACCGCAGATCTCGGCCAGAGGATTTACTTCACGGATCGAGCGCGCCGCCCCGGCAAGATTCCCCGCTTCGATTCGCCTCATGTAGTTCAGCACATCGATCCCTGCAGGACAGATCTTCGTACATTCAGGCTTCTCACAGAGCTGGCATTCCCTGGACATCCGCACCGCAGATTCCGCGGTAATCCCGGCATCCGGATCCGGTGGAGGCGTCCAGGGTTTTCCCTCCACGTAGTTGATGTAATTCCGTGGAAAGGGCCGGGGCAGGTACTCGGGCAGCCTCAGATCTCGCAAGACCATGTTGGCCGCGCTCACGCCGGAGACCGTGGTGGAGATCACGCCTTCGCCCATGGTCGTGGAGTCACCACACACGTAGAGGTTCTTCCAATCGCTCCGGGCTCTGAGCCTCTTCGTGAGGAACTGTTCCTTGCTCAGCTTGGGGCCGCCTATGTTGCCGAAGTTCTTGAGCGTGAACCGCTCGAGCGTGGCAGGGGTGGACGCTTCCAGGCAAACGATGTTGTTCTTCAACCCGGGGAAATACATCCTCTCCAGGTTGTCGATCACCATCTCCGCTTCCTCCTCCTTCCGCCGATAGTATTCCTCCGACTGGTATTTCGAACCAAAACGGTCGTTCACGACCCCTGTCTTGCTGGACGCCATAACGGTCATGGAGTGCATGCCCGGAGGCGCGAGCGAAGGATCCTCCAGAGAGGGGACGAAGACGAGGTAATTGTCACCCTGGATATCGAAGATGTCCTCGATCAGGATCTCCACGGGTTGGGTGCCTTCCGGGATCGCCTCAGCCTTGACACCTATGTAGAGCAGGAACAAGTCGAGGGTCGGCTCGAACTTCTGGGCCCAGGCCATGCGCTCGGGCTTGATGTGCCGGGCCTTGACGAGCTTGCCATAGAGGTTCCAGACGGTGGCGTTGGCGACCACGCGGTCGGCCATGATTGCCGTGCCGTCCGTCAGTTGCACACCGTAGGCCTGTCCGCCTTCGATCAGGATTTCGTCCACCATGTGGCGGTACAACATCTGTCCGCCGTTTCGCTCGATCGACTTCTCCAGTTTGTTCGGGAGCATCTGAGGCGAACCCTGGGCGTAACAGGCCCCGCCCAGGTGAGAGTCGATGAACATGGAGTTGCCGATGATGGCCGGCACTTCCTTCACGCTACAGCAAGTGAAGAAGGACATGAGGTAGTCGTAGAACCCGATCAGCTTCGGGTCGCTGACGTGTTTCTTCAGCATATCGTACGTAGGCCTGGACAGTTGTCTCAGCATCTTCACCATCCCCACAGGGTCCTTAAGGAACGTCTTCAGTTGCTCCTTCATAGGTGTTTCCGTGGGGGACACGGGCATATCGTTCTTGGCGAGTACCTTCAGGTAGAAGTCCTTCATTTCAGCGTAGAGGGCCCGGATTCCCTTTTCTTCCTTCGGAAACATGGCGATCAGTTCATCCAGGAAACGGTCCAGGTCCCGCCAGAAAGCGACCTTGCCGCCGTAAGCGTGAAGCCGGTACATCGCCTCGTGCCGGATGAGATCGATTTCTTCTTCGAGCTCGTTCATCACGAAGTGGTGAGGGGTAAATCCGATCTCTCCACAGCCCATGAACACCGCCGCACCCACATCAAAGGTGATGTCGTTCCTACGGATACAGGTACAGCACCCCCCGGGTATGTAGTGCTGTTCGATAACCAACACCTGAATACCTCTGTTGGCGAGCATGGCGGCCGTTGTCAGACCACCGATCCCAGACCCCACGACGATGACGTCGTATCGATCCCGTACGATGCCATTCGCGAGCAGTTGCATGGCGAAGGCCCTCCCTTGTGCTGTCTGAGCTGGGCCTCGGAGAATCTCGCCCAGCAATCATAACTTACCCGGAATTACTCCTCTGCCCTAGTTTATAAGATGCGAAAAGCGTAACACATCAATTATGGAATCCACGTATTGCAGGCGGTCTACCCTGAGGGAACAAATGCCCGGCAGATCTGACGCTGCATTGTGCAAACAAATATAGTACTATGTCTTTAGCAACTTGCCCTAGAATTAAGCGATATATCAATTGGATGCCTCTCAATGTAGCCTGTCATCAAGTTATCAGGAAGACGGATCCCATACAAACAGATCAGGATCTATTCACACATGAATGGAGGAAAGAAGATGAAATTTGTCGTTCTAAACGGAAGCCCGAAGGGGAACGAGCTCAGCGCCACAATGCAGTTCATATACTATCTGCAAAAGGTTGTTCCAGGTCACGATTTTGAGATCTTTACAGTCAGTAAGGATATCAAGAGGATTGAAAATGACCATGCGTACTTCAATCAGATATTGAGGAGTATAAGAAAGTGTGATGCAGTACTCTGGTCGATGCCGGTGTTCATTCTGCTGGTGCCTTCACAACAAAAACGGTTCATTGAACTCGTCTTCGAGAAGAATAAGCAGAAGTCATTTGCAGGAAAATATTCCACGGCCTTCTTTACTTCAGCAATGGTCTTTGATCACACCGCCCACAACTATATCCATGGAATCAGCGAAGACCTGGGGATGAAGTTCATAAAGGGCTTTTCCGCTCTAACGCAAGCGCTTGAAAAGAAAGAGTGCCAGGACTCTGTGAAGAACTTCTTCCTCCACTTCATCGCATCCGTAGAAAACAGAGAACAGATACCAAAGGCATACTTCCCAATATCCTGGAAACCCGTGCCCTACAAGGCGCCAGCGATGAAGAAGCAGAAGAAGAAAAGGGACAAGAAGATTCTGCTTTTGACGGACCATGAGCCGGGCAGCAATCTCGAGCAGATGGTCAAGACATACCAGGCAAGCAGCCGGTATGCTGCAGAGGTTCAAAACATCCGGGACTTGAACATAAAAGGGCCATGCCTGGACTGTCTGAAATGCGCCTTTACAGGTGTTTGTGTGTATGTAGACGAGATGAGAGCCTTTTATGATGAAAAGATTCTTCCTGCTGATGCGATTGTTTTCGCCGGGACCCTTGTTGACAGGTATCTATCTTCAACCTGGAAGAAATTCCTGGACCGGTCTTTCTTTAATGGGCATCGACCGATTCTGAACGGAAAATACGCAGCAATGCTTTTCAGCGGTCCCCTTCGACAGATTCCAAATTTCTTGCAGGCCTTTGAGAGCCAGTTCAGTTATGCCCAAATGGAAGTCGTTGGTTCCGCAACGGATGAAGAGAAGACTAACACGACAACCACGGGTTCGATAAAACACATTGCAGCGAGTATTGACCGCAGACTGGAGATTGGCGGGGTTCGCCAGCAGAATTTTCTCGCCAGAGGCACTCATCTTGTTCTCCGGGATACAATTTTCAGAGCGTCGCCTATCTTGAACGAGGACCACAGATATTTTAAGAAGGAAGGGCTATATGACTTTCCTCAAAACTGGAATAGAGACAAAGCAATGAAGATGATGCTGCAAGCATTTATGCTGTTCCCTTTCACGAGAGAAATGATAAAACGGGATATCCTGAAATTCATGGTAATGCCTGCGCAAAAGGCGGTTGAGAAGGCTAGGCCATAGTGGGGAAGGCATAGGCCGAGTCATGGCAGACGTACGCCCTATTGCGCGAAACGTAGGGCCTCAAATTGGGACTGTCAAGACATTGATTAGGTGGGGGTGTGCTGCAATCGTCCGGTAGCGGCCGCCATGGTCTTGACATTCATCCCTTTATAGAAGAACTCAGGACCGATCTTTGAACATTGCCAGGCATTTGTGGGACAGACATTCATGCAACCACAACACCCGATGCATAGGTCATCATTGTAACTGATTTCTTCTCCTCTGATTATCGCCCCTGAAGGGCATAAGGCAACACAATAGTTGCAGTCGATGCACTTCTCTTTAAGAAAAGTCCGATCGCCATACAGCTTCTTTAGCTCGTTCTCAGAAGCGGACTCACCGTAAACGCCTATCCAGTGGAAAAGGCTCAAAGGATTGAATATCGTCAGTTTCTTTCGGATACCATTCATCATATTTCTCTGTATGAAGGATTCGACACGAATGAATGACTTCTCATCCGGCTTAATCGTTTTCTGAGGAAGCGGAATGATCTTGTTTAAGAAAATCCAGCTGTTTCGAGATCGTATGACCAGATGATTCACCAGATCAATGTTCTTTTCGGAGAGCATTCGCTTCAGAATAGCAGGGACATTAGCCGGCGCGCCGGCACAGGTGATAATGGCAAGGGCTTTCTTGTTCGTCGACTGCCTGGGCATATTCTCTATGAAGTTCTTCATCGCGGAAGGCACATAGAATTGCATGGTCGGGAATACAAA
>JAQYVQ010000250.1 GCA_030145435.1 Syntrophobacteria bacterium
TCCTCTGTGGCATCCTGTCCCGGATTTGGGATGATGTAGTACCGTCCCACCTCGCCCATCACGGAATCCGGAACCCCGATTCCGGCTGCCATCGCAACCTTGGGATGCTTGTTCAGCAGGTTCTCCACCTCGGCCGGATAGACATTGAACCCGCCCTGAATGTACATCTCTTTCTTCCGGCCCATCAGGATGATGTAGCCGTCTTCGTCCAGGTAGCCCATGTCACCGGAAGAGAGCCACCCCTCTGCGTCAAAGGCCTCACTCGTCTCTTTGGGCATACGAAAATAGCCTTCCACCACACACTCGCCCCGGAAATAGAGTTCGCCCGTTTCCCCTGTGGGAAGCTCTCTCCCTTCCGGGTCCTTCACCTTCACCTCCATCCCCGGAAAAGGTGTTCCGATCGAACGGACCGTCTGTTCGAAGTCGCTGTCCCACGGGCTCATGACCACTCCGCCCGAGACCTCGCTCAACCCGTACAGGTTCATCACCGTCGCCTCCGGGAAGACCTCTTTGAGCTGCCTCAGGAGTGGCGGGTCGGAATTCGATCCCCCCGAGACCACGATCCGTACCCGGGTCAGATCCAGTGCGAGGAACTCCTCCTTCATGAACAGGAGCGTGTACAGGGTGGGGACACCGCCGAAGATGGTGGGCCGGTGGTCCCGGGTTTGTGTGACGATCTCGTCGAAATCGACTTCCGGGATCAGGATGCCCGTGGCCTTTGCAAGGAGGCCGGAGAGGACCATGCAGGTAATCCCGGAGACATGATTCAGCGGAAGCACGATGAGGAGGGTGTCCTCCGGCCTGACCCCGCAGTGCACGGTCTGGGCCCGGGCCGAGGCGAGCTGGCTTCTGTGCGACAGGGCCGCCCCCTTCGGCCTTCCCGTCGTCCCGGAGGTGTAGATGATCATCACGAGGTCGTCGGGTTGCACTGCCGCCTTGGCCTCGTCCAGTACGCGATCGTCCACCTCAGCGTCCAGGAGCGCTTCGAGACGGTGGCTCCCTGCAAAGCCCTCTCCACCGATGAAGATGAACTCCTCGACCGAAGGGATCTTCTCTCGCAAGGTATCGAAATATTCGACGTAGTCCATATCCCCGGCACGAGTGAGGGTGACCAGACCCTTTGCCTCGCTCTGGTTGAGGATGTATTCGAGCTCCGTGTCCCGATACCGGACATTCAGGCCGACGATGACCGCTCCGATCTTGGCGGCGCCAAAGTACGTGTAGAGCCATTCCGGCTGATTCAACCCGATGACGCCGACGCGGTCTCCCTTCGTGAAACCGAGCTTCAAGAGGCCCGCCGCCACCCGATCCGACCTTTTGTCCACCTCCTGAAAGCTGATCTCCTGTCCCTGGTACACATACATCCTTCTGTGGGGCAGTTCGTGGGCCGCATCCTCGAGGACCTTCCAGATCACCCTGGCACTGGATATCTCGGTCATGTTTCGCTTCCCGATCAAGACGAATAGGCGGTGCTCAGTCTCTCGAGGATGGGCTTCACGTCGGCGATCATCCTGTCGATCAACCCCCGGCAGGTGGGCACGTCGTGGATCAGCCCCGAGCCCTGACTCGCGGTGATCGTGTTCCTCTCGAGATTCCCGTTCACAAACGCTGCGATCGTCCGGTTGCTCTCCGGGTTCTCCTCCGGACTGCCCGTCGCGGCGATCACCTCTTCGAACGAGACATTGCCCCCCTGCGCCGCAATGACATCTCGCGCGAAATCGTTGAGCAGTAGCCGGATCGAGCCGCGTCGCTCCTCCACGAACCCCCGGCCCCCCGTCTTTTCGTCTTTCCGGGAGACAGGGCTGCCGTGCCGGATGGCCATGGTGCTCGTGTCCATGGCATCCAGGATTGCCTGTTTCACGTTCGGGTGGGTGGGGCACTCCTCGGTGGCCATGAAGCGCGTACCCATGTACACCCCTTCCGCCCCCAGGGCCAAGGCCGCCACGAGGCCCCGGGCGTCGACAAGCCCGCCGCCCGCGATGACCGGGATCTTGACCGCATCGGTTGCCTGAGGGACCAGACACAGGGTTGTCATCTGATCGAAGCCGCTGTGCCCTCCCCCTTCCGTACCCGAAACGATCACCGCGTCCACGCCCGCATCTTCCGCCTTCTGGACGTGCCGCACCGTGGAGCCCACATGAATCACCTTGACGCCCGCCTCCTTGAGTCGCGGCGTGTAGACCAGGGGACTCCCCTGGGACACCACGGCCACGGGAACCCCCTCTTCGATCCCCACCTCCAGGCATCGGTCGCTGTAGTCCCTGTCCCACCCGACCACGCCCACGACAAAATTCACGGCAAAGGGCTTGTCGGTTAATTCCTTGCACTTCCTGATCTGCTCCCTGAGCCGCTCTCCCGTCTCGCCAACATCGGGCGTAATGGTGGTGCATCCCGCATTCGGCCCGATCGTACCCAGGCCGCCGGCTTCCGATACGGCCGCCGCCAGCACGGCATCCGTAATCCAGGCCATCGAGGCCTGGACGATCGGATAGCGAATACCCAAAAGCTCCGTGAATCTCGTTCTCATCCTTGGATTTCCTCCTTGAGCTTGGACTTCATGATCTTGCCCACCGGGGTCAGGGGGAGTTCTGCACGGAAGACGATCTTTTTGGGGATCTTGTAGTCGGCCAGGCGTTCTCTGCAGTAGGCCTTGATCTCTTCCTCGGTGAGTTCCTCCCCCGGCTTCGGCACGATGTAGTAACAGCCGATTTCACCGAGTACGGGATCCGGAACACCGATTCCGGCAACCATGGCCACCTTGGTGTGTTTGGAGATGAGATTCTCCACCTCGACGGGATAGACGTTGAACCCGCCTTGAATGTACATCTCCTTGAGCCGGCCCATCAAGACGATGTAACCCGTCTCGTCTATGTAGCCCATGTCGCCCGTGTGCAGCCAGCCCTCGCTGTCGAAGGTGGCCGCCGTCTCCTCAGGCATCCGGAAGTACCCCGCAGCGACGCCCGCCCCTTTAAAGTAAAGCTCCCCGATCTCTCCCTGAGGAAGCTCCAGCCCGTCTCCGTCCGCGACCTTGACCTGAAAACCGCCAACAGGCTTTCCAATGGATTTGACGGTGCTTTCGAAATCGGAGTCCCAGGGGCTGATGACCAGCGCCCCGGACGACTCGGACAGGCCGTACAGGTTCATGACCGTTGCCTTCGGAAAGGCGTCGTAGAGGCTCGTCAGCAAGCTCGGCTCGGAATTCGACCCGCCCGTGATGACCAGCCGGACAGAATCCGTGTTCAGGGAACCGAACTTCTCATTCATCAGGATCAGCACGAGCATGGTCGGTACGCCGGCCATGATCGTGGGTGGATTCGCCTTGGCCTGTTCGATGACCACGTTGGCATCGAAGACCGGTATTAGCTCGATGGCAGCCCTCCCCAACATCATGTTCACGATGCCGCAGGTGGTCCCACCCACGTGGTTCAGAGGCGCGGCAACCTGCACCAGGTCATCCGGCCCAACCTTCGTGTGCTCGGCCTGGGCCCGGGCCGCCGCGAGCTGGGACCCGTTCGTGACGGCTGCGCCTTTGGGCACGCCTGTGGTCCCGGATGTGTAGATGATGATCATCAGGTCTTCCGGCCGGACCGAAGCCTTCGCCGCCTGAAGGGCCTTCCGGTCCACCTCCGTGTTCAACATGGCTTCGAACGAATGGGTCCCTTCGAACCCCGGTCCGCCGATGAAGACGAAATGCTCGACAGAGGGCACCTTTTCACGGAAGCCTTCAAAGAACCCCACGTAGTCCATCTGGTCGCCCATGGCCTCCAGCGTGACCACGGCCTTTGTCTCCGACTGATTGAGCATGTAGCCCAGTTCCATCTCCCGGTACCGGACGTTCAGCCCGACAACGGTCGCCCCGATCTTGGCGGCGGCAAAATAGGTGAAGACCCATTCCGGCTGGTTGAGTGCGATGATGCCGATGCGGTCCCCTTTCCCGATCCCGAGATCGAGGAGGCCGCAGGCCAGGCGGTCGCTCATCTCGTCCACAACCCTGAAGCTGTATTCCTTCCCCATGAAGAAATAGCACGTCTTGTCCGGCACGCTCTTTGCGGCCTGATCGAGCACTTCCCAGATCACGCTGGCTTGGATGATGTCCGTCATGGCACCCGCTTTCTCGCCCGAAGGCCGCCGGTTC